>JBGSWT010000056.1:0-12482 GCA_041751815.1 Pseudonocardiaceae bacterium | reverse complement strand
GGTCGAGGACACCGCCGCGCTCGCCGAGGTGTTGGACGATCTGTTGCTGGCGGCCGATCCCGGGTCCGAGACCGGTGGCGCTGTTGTCGATCTCGTTGAGATGGCCCGACAGGTCGCGGCGTCCGCGACCTCGGCGGCGGCGGCACGTGGGATAACCCTGTCATGTACTGACGGCCCTGCCGTGGCGGTGGTCGGCTCCCGCGCCGCTCTGCGACGGGCGATGACCGCACTGGTGGACAACGCGATCCGGCACGCCCGCTCCGAAGTTCGGCTGTCGGTGACCGTCGCGGGCCGTCGCGCGCTGGTGGACGTGTGTGACGACGGTCCGGGAGTCGACCCGGAGATCCTGCCTCGGCTGTTCGAGCGCTTCGCCTCCGGGCTGGCCGACCAGGGCTCGCCCGACGACCGCCGGCGCTACGGCATCGGTCTCGCACTGGTCGGCGAGGTTGCTGCGCGTCACGGCGGGACCGTAGCCGCTGCGGCCAGCCCGGGTCCGGGAGCCAGCATTCGGCTCACGCTTCCGCTCACATACCGGCAGTTCCAAGAAAACTCCCAGGACCGCCAAGGATCCTAGCTCGGACGCCAACCCGCCGGGCCCACCTGCCTGAGGATTTCCGAGGGCGCGGTGGGGTCGAGCCGAGAGGGAGCGATGGTGGCTGGTGAGCTGACCGGAAATATTCGACTTGTTGCGATAGGGGCGGGAAGCAGGGAAAGCTGGGAGGCCATCGTACGCACGGATGCTCATGTAAATATCCTGCAGACACCGACCTGGTGCGACTGCATCTGCCGTTCCGAAGGTCTTGAGGACGTTACGCGGTCATACGAATCGCCTGACGGGCGTCTTATTGTTTTGCCACTTGTGCGAAGCCGCAGGCTCCCGATGCAATTGAAAGTCCAATCCTCCTGGCCTGGCCCCTGGGGCTCCTGCGGTTTGCTCGCCACGGAGGGCCGTATTATTTCCCACGACGTCATCCAAATTATTAAGGACTTGCAAGCTTACAATGCACTGAGGACCAGCGTTCCTGCGCCTCGGGTGGCTGACTCCCAGTTATGGGAATCGCTTGTTCCCGCAGATGTTATCAGGGAATCTCGCAAGACCCACGTGCTGGACCTTTCCGGTGGATTCGACAACGTTTGGAGAAGGCGCTTCGCGGGTGTGGCACGCACCGCCGTCCGAAAAGCCGAGCGTCTAGGGATTACAGTAGAATCCGACACAACTGGGCGGCTACTTCCGGTGTTTGACGCTCTTTATCGTATGTCAGTCGACCGCTGGGCTCAAGCTCGGCGCCACCCGCTGGCCATTGCTCGCTTACTTGCGTCGAGGCGCGAACCATTTCGCAAGTTCCGGATCGTAGCCGACCTTCTGGGTGAGGCATGCGAGGTGCACATCGCATGGCTCGATGGGAAGCCCTTAGCGGGGACGATCGTTCTGACGCATGGCATGGTTGCAACCTACTGGCGCGGTGCGATGGACATAGAGCGTGCGGCAGGAACGGGCGCGAACGAGTTGCTTCATCGAGTCGCGATTGAAACCGCGTGTCGGAGAGGATGTCTGCAGTACGATATGCAGCGATCAGCTTCTCAGGGTCTCGGGCGCTTCAAGTCCAAGTTCGGTGCCCAGCCCACGAATTTCCTCGAGTATCGATTCGAGAATATCCCTGTGATGGTGCTCGAACGCCGAGCTCGAGTACTTGCCAAGCGCATGCTAGGTGTGCCAACGGCCGAAATCTCCTGTTAGTAGCGCAGTCAGCCACCCGGGCGCACGGCAGGACGAAAGGCCGTGGGTTCGAATCCCGCTACCCCGACAGTCGTAATTCGCAGAATAGGAGCCCATGCCAACGGGCTCCTATTCTGTCCCTGCGCCGAATCGGCCCGTACGGCGACCAGCGACAACAGCGCGCCAGCCACCCACGTATCCATGGCCCCACAACTCAGTCGTCGTCCGGTCGGTCCTCCACCAGGATCGGCGCGAAGTACCAGTCCCATTCGGACAGCGGACTCGCGCACCGTGGGCACGCGCCGCGCTGCCGGCGGATGGCGCGAACCGCCGACCACTCCTCGTCCAACCTGCGACGCTCCTCGGCCTGCCGGCGAAGATTGGGCTGTAAGGCGTGGGTGGTCCAGACCGTTCCAAGCAACAGCCCGAGGCAGACCAGCAGCACCCCGCTCAGCACCTGCAGGGTCACCGCGCTCTGCGGTGCGTCCCGCCACGACGTTTCGCTCCCTGCTCGCGGCTCAACGGCCGCGCTCTAGGCAAGCGTGTCGCGCTCCGGTGCGATGTCGAGATGATCGTCGCTCTCTCCTCATCAGTGATGCAGCTTTCTGCATTGCGGGCCGGGGCGGCTAGGGCCGTTTCAGCTCCTGCGCCTGTCAGTACCGCAGATCCGACGACAACAGACAGAACCCCTCTCCTTGTTCTTGGGGGCGCGTCTAACGGTGGATCAGCTCGGCCCAGAATGCGGCAACCGTTTTTACTTCTTGCGCTATCGATGGCGGCCATGGTCATCCCCTTCATGACGCACGGTACATTTGGCCTATTGCTTCTGACTGGACACTCTGGAATAACCCCTCACTAGCCATAGACTTCCGCAAAGATCCGACCTTGCGTGGAGCGCAAGATGGACGAGTCCAGAGACAAGGACCAAAATGCGCGGTACCGTCGATCGTGCACCCACTCGGCGCGGCGTGATGAGCAACGGGCGGAGCCGGTACGTAGATCATGGTCGCAGACGCCGCCGGTGCATGTCGCTCACACCCGTGGGAGAGATTTCCTCACCAGGCCGTTGCCGCCTTGAGCTGGGAAGACGCCGATTTTTCGGCGCGGAAACTCACCGGTGACGGCCTGATCGTTTCCGGTGGAAACCGGCGAATCCGACCATCGTCTCGGGTACATTCGCCGCTAGCCTGAATATAAGGTGGCCCAGAAAGGTGAGATGGGCATGCCGCCGAAACCAGGCAGCAAGGCGTACCGCGATCAGCAGCGGTAACGCCTCACCAGGCTTGGTGTGCACGGCCATCAACTCATCGAGCCGGTTGTCTGTGAAGAGTGGCCGAGGGGAGAGTAGCCGGTCCTGGACATCAGCGCTGCACGCTTCGCCGATTCGCTGGACATACGCATGCGCCGATGAACGACAGAGCTACGACTTCGGCCTATACCAAACCGAGGAGCTGAAGAAATTCAAGAGCCAGTGCGCCCCGCACGCTGCGGTGGCGACCCACTCGTGCTCACCCGCTGGCAGGTCCCGGATCCCCGGTCCGGGATCCGGGACCTGCCAGCCAAGGGTGGTCAGCCCAGCGGGCCGCCGTTGTCCCCGCCGTCTCTGTCTCTGTCCTCCTCGCAGTCGTCCAAGTCGCCTCCACCGAACAGGATCTCGAGGATCCCGCCCTCGTTTTCACTGCCCCCGTCGCCACAGCCGTCGTTGTCGCAGTCGCCGTGGTCGCAGTCGCCCGAGCCGTCATCTTCGGAGGCCCCGATCTGGGCCGGCAGCACCGAACTTCCCGCCGCCACGTCGGCCGCGGCGATGCCCGAGACACCCAGCGCCATCGGCACGGCTAGTACGGCCGCGGCGGTCACGCGATTGAAGATACGCATTCGACTTGCCCTCCTCTTCCGTAAGTTCACTGTGTTCCAGCGGACATCTGTCCGCCAGTGCGGAGAGTAGCGTTCCCTGTACGAAGAGTGAGTACCCAGGCTTCGAAACTACGAACCATCTCGGCGTGGTCCGCATCTTCCGATGTTGGTTGGCGCCCGGTCAGCGGTCGTCGGGACAGTTCGGCAGGCGGGTAGGACGCAAGCGGTTCACTGGTGTCCAGCAGCGTGACGATCGCGGCGCGCGCAGCAGCGCGGATCAACCAGCTAAGGCGCATCCCGCAGATCTTCGGGCTCGGCAACGCGGTCCGAGGTCGGTCGACAAGGGCGGAACTGCCGTGAACTCCGCAGCACCGACGTCATCAGGCGGCCAAACGTCGGTGCCGTCGAGCTCACGGCCCACAGCGACTCCGACGTGCCCCGACCGATACGAGCTGCTCCTGATGTGCCAGAGCGGGCCTACCCGCGCCCTCCTTGAACTACGGCTTCTCGCGCATGGCGATCGTGCGGCCCCCGATCACGCAAAACAGCGCGGCTGGTCGATCTTCCGGCGTGCGGGCTACCGGGTGCTGTAGCAGATTCAGGTCGTGAGACGGGCAGTAGCGAACGTGTTGTGCAAGCCCGACGAGTGGACGGTTGCAATCCCGCGCGAGTAGGGAGCCTTTCGCCAATAGCGCTCGTCGCCTTCAGTGCGTCTATTCACCGGAACCGTGCCTCTTCGGATGCAGCCGAAGAGGGCGGCCTCGGGCGGGTCTGCGTCGCTGTCCGTAGTTGCCGCAGGCGTCCGTGGTTGCCTCGCGGCATCCCGGTTGGCCACCGGCCCCGATGGGGTGCGCCGGCGTCGGTCTCGGTTTATCGCCGAATCGAGCGTCCGTTCTCTACGCTACGTGATCATCCATGTACGGAAAGTTATTATTGCCATGGCCGTTGCCATGACGTAGCTTCGTCCTTGCGTGACCACGGAGAGTCAGGGGCAGACTCTCGGTCATCGCGGGGGCCGTTGAATGCGGCGGATTGACACGCTGATGTGACACGGGGACAGAGTTCGCTAAGACGCCGGACTGCGTGACGATGGGGGCATCGTGTCGCGGGTGGACCTGGCGCGCACCTAAATATCAGACAATGACCTACCAGGCAGCACATCGTCTGCGCATGCCTAGACAGCTGTCCGCAATTTCGCTAAGTCGCTTGGTTTCTTTTGGCTTGCATGGCTCCTTCATCGACTGGAAAGGAACGGAGCGTTATGAGGATCTCAGAAGTCTTCGTCATGGGTGGCGGCTATGGACAATGCGATGACAGCTGCCCCCGTGGCTGGTACGACTACGAGGACGACCCCCGTGTCGAACGCAGCGGGTTCGAACACATCATAGGGAGTTCCGATGATGGAAGTGGGCTCAGCGGGCTCATTACGTAGCTCGTCACCGTGCAGGTCACGAGGCGGTGGCCTCAACTGCCCAGTGGGGTAAGGCCACCGCCTCGGCACACCGCGCACGCGCGCGGAGTCTTCCCTCGACCAGCGCCGGGCTCGTCGCCAGGCGCTGGCAGTGAGTAAGCTACGCCGTCACCGCTACGGTCATGCTGACCCAGCGGTGACCACAACCAGACCTACACCAGGGCGGGCATCGGTGTGGTTCCCCGTGCTGCGCGCATCGCCGCGCACACCCGCCCCTGCGACGTTGCCGGTGTGGTGGCGTGGCGGGGCTCCACCGACCGTGCCGCGGTAGGCCGGCAAAGATGAGCCACGTCGATCGAGAGCTGTTTGCCCAGCGATGGGCGGAGGCGATCACCGGCACGAGCTACGTGTCGATGGGACGTAAGGGGCTCACAGCACATCTGCTCAGGCTCACTCACCAGTTAGCCGAGGCGGCACTGGCCGCCGACTTCGACCCGTCGGCCGGGCAGCGGATCGGTGCCGACATGGTCGCCGCACATTTCACCGGCACCGAGACGCTCGGTAAGACCGTGGCTGTCATCGCCGAGCAGTTTCCGGATGTGCTGGGCGAGACCTCGCCAAGGCTCGACGTCACCAGCCGAGTTGCCCAACTGGCCGGCAATATGGCGGCAGGCTATGCCAATGCACTGCGCGAGCGCAGCCTTGACGAGCAGGACGCGATTTACCGGGCTGGGATGTACGCGCGCAAGCAGGCTGAACAGGCGCTGGCAGCCAGCGAGGCGCGATTCCGGGGAGTATTTCACTCATCTCCGGTTGGTATCGCGATCAGCGAGCCGAGCGGGCGGATCGTTCAGACCAACCCGTCGTTGGACCGTACCCTCGGCTATTCCCCCGGCGAGCTGCTTGGACGTGAGATCGGTGACCTGCTCTCGTCTAGCGATCGGGCCGTTGTGGAAGGCTACTATCGCGGCCTCCTGACAGGCCGGGATCCGCGGTTCCGAGTCCGCTTGCCAGTGCGACTTGCAGACGGCGAGACCGCTTCCGTCTACCTGGATGCTTCGGTGTTGCTCGACGCAGACCACGCGCCGCAGTGCATCATTACGGTGATCGATGACATCTCCGATTTGCGCCTGCTCGAGCAGCGGCTGAGCCACCAGACTCTGCATGACGTGCAGACCGGCCTGCCGAACCGGCAATATTTCGTCACCCATCTGGAAAAGGTGCTAGGTCAGCTTGAACCGTCGGCCGTGATCACGCTGATGCACCTCGATCTGGACGGCTTCTCGACGATCAATGATGGGCTGGGGCACCACGTCGGGGAACGGCTGCTCGATGTGACCGCCAGGCGACTCGAGGGGGTGGTCGCCGACCAGCGGGCGATGGTTGCCCGACTCGGAGCTGACGAGTACGCCATCCTCGTTGAGTCTGGGAACTCGATCTTGGACGTCGGCGCCTTCACCGAGATCATCAACACTGAGCTCGCCGAGCCCTACTACATCGACGACATCGGAGTGGCCGTCACCGCAACCATCGGGGTCGTGCAGCGCCGGGTCGCCGGGACGAACCCCGAGGAGCTGATGCGGGCGGCCAGCGCCACGATGCGCCGCATCCGCGGTCGGGGTAAGCGGCAGTGGACCCTGTTCGACCCAGACATCGATTCCGCCGACCGCGCGAAGCTCCGGCTGGCCGCGGCGATGCCAGGCGCCTTGGAGACCGGCGAGCTTCAGGTGACATACCAGCCGGTCGTCACCCTGGATACTCAACAGCTAGTAGGCATCGAGGCGGCACTGAGCTGGCACCACCCACAGTTCGGCGTGTTGTCCAACGAGCAGTGCACAGAGGCCGCTGAGCGAACCGGTGCCGTGCACGAGGTCGGCGAGTGGATGCTGCGCACTGCCGCTGAACAGGCCGTGTCATGGCGCCAGCGACTGCATGGCGGCGTGCCTCCGGTCGTCATCAACCTCACGTCGTCCCAGGCGCAGGACCCCGACCTGGTGGCGAAAGTCAGAACGATCCTGAACCAGACCCGCCTTGAACCAGCTGAGCTCGAGCTACGGGCACCCGTGGCGGCCATCCGCACGGCCACCGGTGAGCTTACCGGCGAAGGCGGCGGGCAGGCCGAGGACAACCTGCGCGTGGTCACCGAGCTGGGCGTGCGCGCCGGACTCTACGATTTCGGTGGTGGCATTCGCGGGATGAGCTGCCTGGCCGATCTCTCGATACGCGTGGTCCGTATGGCCCAGCCGGTGTCCCAGCAGATAGTCGGGGATCCCTCTCAAATCCTGACCCGGGCGACGCAGGCGATGGTGCACATTGTCCGCACCGCCGGGGTCGACGTAGTCGCCTTTCCGGTAGACAGCGCTGCGCAAGCCACAGCCTGGGCGCGCATCGGCGCCAACTGGGCAGTCGGTGCGCTGTTCGGCCAGCCAGGTCCACCCCAGCACATCGAGGCCATGCTCAACTGAGTCCAGCCTTCGCTGAGGACGTGACCTAAGAAACTAACTCAACGAGCGAAGGGAACGGAGACACCGTCAGCATTTCATGCAAGGTGGAGACAGTAAATACACGACCATCTGTGTCTCGCACGACAGGACCTAACGTGTCGTTCACGCGCGCCCAGCCGATGCCCCCGAGGACAGCGAGCAACGGGACACCTCCGAGTCGGACGGACTCATCGCGTAGCCGCTCAAACCTCAACGCCTTGTCCCGCGCAGTACCCCCGTTGTTGGTTCCCTTGCATTCCAGCATTGCACGCAAAGCGTCGGACCTATCATACACAATGAAGTCGGGCGCCGGGGTCACCTGCACCTCGAACCGGGTGACTATCTCACTCTGATTGTGGGAGCCGGTCCGCACGTACAAGACCCCATTCTGCTTCAACAGCGTCTCTACCGCGTCCTCAATAAGGTTGCCCCGCTGGGTCGAGGTGGCATCAAGCACTTGCCGAAAAGCTCCGCCATAGTGCCGCTGATGCAGAAACAACGAGAACGGGACACCGTTTGTTGCGAATGTGCGCACCGATTCCCAGCCGTTGCTGGTATCGGGCTTGTCCTGCTTACTCTTGAGGCCGCCGACAGGATCACCGAACAGCGTGCCATTCATGACCTGCGCGAGCGCATTCGCGACCACGCGTGCCTGCTCCTCCGTAGTCGCAGTTCCCTTTCGCTCCATCGAATCAATCTTACCGGCGGACAATGGTCGCAGCTCAACCGCCTCGCCAGCAAGCACGGTACAGTGGGCGAACTCTTCTTTAGTCAACCCCAGGATTGTTCGAAACACCAACAGAGTTCGTGGTTCATCATGGATTACTTCAGCTAACCGCGCCTCAGAGACGTCGGTGAAGCCATTTGTGGCCAAGTGGGCAGCCACGTAGACATCGTCAAAGTATTCCTGTTCATAGAATGGCGCTTCGTGGATGTAGGCAAAGTCAGCAGCGAGGTGTGGCACGTACGTTTCACGGGCGACCTCAGCGAAGATACGAACGTGCTCAGCAGTACCGTGATTCTGTGGTATTAAACGAATCCGAGCGACCCTTTGATCCCAGGTGGCCGCCTCAACGATCCCGCAGATCGTCTCTCTGACACCTGGCAATGTCAGCCAACTCCGAGCAGCGCACCAGGAACGTCCTCTGCAACGTTGTTCGCAATTCGTCGACGAGCTTCACGGACGAACTCTTCGTGGATCTCGAACCCGCCGGCTTGCCGGCCCAGCCGTCGCGCAACGACGGCGGTCGTGCCACCTCCAGCGAACGGATCGATCACCACACCCCCATCAGGGCTCATTGCGCGAACGAAGAACTCCGCGAGACCTTCAGGCATCGCGGCTGTGTGAGCGACACCGCGGTGTTGATTGTAAGTCTGAGCAACGCTGACTACATTCCCCGGGTCTGCAGCACCAAGCAAATAAGTCTTGGTGCGATCTCGCCCGAAGCCCGCCTTGGTGTTCCGCCTGCCCAAGCTGTCCGTTTTTCGTCGTGAAATCTCGGCTTCATCTGCCTTATAGGGAACCCTGACGGCGTCGAGATCAAAATACGGCTTTGCTCCACGGGCGAAGTGGTATACATATTCGAAACTGTCTTTGGTTCGCGGACCGAACCGGCCTGGAACGGCGTTCGTCTTCACCCAGATATACGTCTCAATCCATCGCCAGCCCATCTCTTGAAGGGCGAGAACGAGTTGATATACATACGGATGGCGTTGACCCTTTACTGCACCCCGATTCGCCACTCGATTCTTGATGTTCAAGACTAGACTTCCGGTGTCGCTCGTCACGTCGAGCATGGTGCTTGCGAACGGCAAGAACCAGTCGACATAACGGTCCGGATGGATGCGGCTGTACGCGCGCGCGTCCGCGTAGGGAGGGCTGGTAAAGAAGAGGTCCACACTGCGGCGAGGCAGCCGCGGTAGCCACTCAAGGGCGTCACCGTGGGTCACTCCCTCCGCCAGAACACGCGCGAGCAGGCCGTGCGACGGAACCGGGAGGGCGACCATGGCCAGATGTTAGCCGGACGATCCGACACTGTTCGGCACGAGCAACTGAAGACACACCGTCCTCGTCCTGTCCGGGTCCCGCTGGAGGGTGGCGCATCGACGCATCCGCCGGGCACTGTCCCCGCACGGCCTGGACCAGCCGGAGGCCGAGGGCCTCGTCGGACGTCGAGGGACTCGTTGGACATCGATAGTCTTGCGTCCGACTGCTTTCGTTGGTTCCATGAAGGGGCAGAGAATCATGGAGGTCAAACCGATGAAAAGCTGGACGACCGATACGGGGCCAGATCGTCGATGGTGACGGCAGACGATGCTCGCTGGCTTGCCGGCTACCTGCGCGGGATGGTGTCGTCCCGCCCGGCCGCGTGGGCAGGCAGCGAGATGACCTTGGCCCAGCTGATCGCGCTGCACTTCATCAGTGCGAAGGCTCCGATCACGCTGATCGCGCTGTCCGAGGCCTTGGGTACCCGACCACCGGCCACCTGCGCGATGGTTGATCGACTCGCCAGGGCCGAGCTGGTCTGCCGCACACCCGATCCAGAAGACCTCCGACGCGTCCTGCTGGCCCTTACCAGTAAAGCAGCCCCGATGATCGGCAAGATCGATCTGAACACCGCTCGTCAGCTGCAGGTCGTGCTGAACAGCATGGGCTCGGCGGCCCAGCGTTGCCTCACCGAGGTTCTCAAGGACACCGCGCGTCGCCTGTCCCGGTAGCCGGCCCGCGAGCACGCGAGACGAATGCGGCACTATCGCGGGGTGAGCGCACTACAGCATTCGGCCACCGTCCCCGACAGCCTGTTCGATGACCCAGATGCGGAAGCCCGCTGGCGCGCTCGGTTCACCGCAGCCCGGATCACGCTGCCGCAGTGGGCCCGAGACGCCCCGGACCGCTGCCTCTACGCCTCCAATGCCTCGGGCACCTGGGAGATCTACGCCTGGGATCGCGTCACCGGCGCGCACCGGCAGGTCACCGACCGACCGCACGGCACTCACACCGCCACGATCGCCCCCGACGGTGAGCACGTGTGGTGGTTCGCCGATACCGACGGCGACGAGTTCGGCAGCTGGGTCATCGAACCCTTCGCCGGACGACCAGCCAGCGAGCCGCCGCAGCCGGCGGTTGCCGGGATCGAGCCCAGCTATCCCGCTGGGCTGGACATCGGCCGGCGCAGCGTGGCTGTCGGTGCCTCCACCGACGAGGGCACCACGGTGTTCATTTCCCGGGACGGCACTCCCGCTGAGATCGTCTACCGCAGCGAGCATGACGCCGGGGTGGGGTCACTGTCCCGGGACGAGCGACTGCTCGCGATCTCGCACTCCGAGCATGGTGACTCCCGCCATCCCGCGGTGCGGGTGCTCAGCACCGCGCACGACGTCGCCGGTACGACGGTCGCCGAGAAATGGGATGGTCCCGGCAAGGGCTTGGACGTGCTGAGCTTCTCCCCCGTCGAGGGCGACGCAAGGTTGCTACTCACCCACGAACGGCGTGGCCGCGAGGAGTTGCTGATCTGGGACGTTGCGGCGGACACCGAGACCGAGATCGCGCTGGAGCTACCCGGTGAGGTGGTCGCCGACTGGTATCCCGACGGCGACGCGCTGCTGGTGGTCCACAGCTACTCGGCTCGCTCCACGCTGCACCGCTACGACCTGGACACCGGGGACCTGACCGCCCTGGATATCCCGGCCGGCACGATCGGCGATGCCGGCGTCCGGCCGGACGCAACAGTGGAGTACGCCTGGTCCTGCGCCACCGAGCCCCCCGCCATCCGGGCAGTACACGACGACGGCACCGACCGGATCCTGCTGCGCCCCGAGGGTGAACCGGCGCCTGGCTCCGAACCCTTGACTGACGAATTCGTACCAACGCTGCATGGCACTGTGCACGCCCTGGTGGCCCGGCCGGGCGTCGCTGGCGGCGCCCCCCAAGGCCCGTTGCCCACGGTGTTCCTGCTGCACGGCGGCCCGCAGGCGGCCGACGAGGACCGCTTCTCCGCCATCCGGGCGCTCTGGCTGGACGCCGGCTTCGCCGTGGTGCACGTCAACTACCGTGGGTCCACCGGCTACGGCTCGTCCTGGCGGGACGCGATCGAGGGTCGGCCGGGGTTGACTGAGCTGGAGGACGTTGCGGCCGTGTACGACTGGGCGGTCTCCGCAGGGCTAGCCGACCCGACCGCATGCGTGGTGGAAGGCTGGTCGTGGGGCGGTTATCTGACGTTGCTCGCCCTCGGGACCCAGCCGCAGCGCTGGGCGGCCGGGGTCGCGGGTGTCCCGGTGGCCGACTACGTGACCGCCTACGCCGACGAGATGGAGCCGCTGCGGGCCTTCGACCGGGCTCTGTTCGGCGGCTCGCCCGACGAGATACCCGAGGTCTACACGGCGTCATCCCCGATCACCTACGCCGCGGAGGTGCGCGCCCCGGTTCTCGTGCTGGCCGGGGAGAACGATCCCCGCTGCCCGATCCGTCAGGTCGACAACTACCTCGCTCGGCTCGCTGAGCTGGATAAGCCTTACCGCTCCTACCGCTACGACGCCGGACACGGGTCGCTGGTGGTGGCCGAGGCGATGCGGCATGTCGCCGCTGAGGTCGCGTTCGTTCGCGAGGTGCTCGCTGCTGGCCGCCCGTCAGTGGTGGAGACTGCGCAGCGTTGAACTTTACCCTTGGTCAACGTGGTGGTAACGCCGTGAGCGGACCCTAGGCCCGAGGAGGTCACCGTGACCCTGTGGCGGCTGCATGTCGATGTGGCCGATCAGCCCGGCCAGTTGGGGGCGCTTGCAGCGGCCATCGGTGGTTGCGGAGCCAACATCGTCTCCCTGCACGTCGTAGGCGAGCCGGCGCAAGACGGTGCGGTGACAGATGAATTGCTGGTCAAAGTGCCGGCTCAGCTACCGGTGCGGGAGCTGGTAGCGGCCGTAGAGGCCGCCGGATTCCGCGCCACGGTGGTGGTCCAGGCCGACGCGCAGGCGCTGACCGATCCGGTGAGCACCGCGCTGGCGTTGGCGCACTGTGTGGCGG
>JBGSWT010000055.1:0-1550 GCA_041751815.1 Pseudonocardiaceae bacterium | reverse complement strand
CTCATCGGCAGCACGACGAAGTGGTCCCGGTTCCGCCGCCAGCTCGCCTCGCTCGGCCACGACGAGGCCACCATCGCCCGGGTCACTTCACCGATCGGCGTGCCCGAAGTCCCCGGCAAGAGCCCCGGCGCGGTCGCCATCGCGACCGCCGCCCAGCTGCTCACCCACCTCGACCTGCCCGAGTCGAGCCTCTGAGCCCGTCGTCGAGGATGTCGTCGTCGTCGCACTGCAGGGTCCAAGCAATGTTGCAGGTCTCGACCCAACCTACAAGTAAATAGGCCATTTGCTTGTAGGTTGCGCACGTGGATCCCAAGCAGTTCTCGGCGCCGGACTGGGGCCGCGCTGTCAGCACCGGAGGCCGGTTCGGCTATGCCGCATACCGGCCGCAGCCGCTCCCCCGTGAACTGAGCTTGAGGGGTGCCACCGTCCTGTCACTGTCCAACGCCGACGCTGCCCTGGGTCGGCTGGCGGGGGCGGGCCGGCTGCTGCCCTCACCGCACCTGCTCGTGACCCCGTACCTCGCCCGTGAGGCGGTTGCGAGCAGCCGCATCGAAGGTACTCAGGCCAGCCTCTCCGACGTGTTCGAAGCGGGCGCCACCGATGCCGCCCCCACTGAGGATCTTCAAGAGGTCCGTAACTACATCGCGGCCGTCGAGCACGGGATCTCGCGCCTGTCCGACTTGCCCTTGAGCATGCGCCTGTTGCGCGAGTGTCACGCGGAATTGCTGTCCGGTGTCCGCGGGGCCCAGATGTCACCCGGCGAACTGCGCCGGACCCAGAACTGGATCGGCCACGCCACGGCGACAGTGGCCGACGCTGCATTCGTGCCGCCGCCGCCCGAGGATCTCGGAGACGCCCTTCAAGCATGGGAGAACTACATCCACGATCCTGAGCCGATGCTGCCCCTCCTGGTGAGGAGCGCACTCCTGCACTACCAATTCGAGACTATCCATCCCTTCCTGGATGGCAACGGCCGGTTGGGTCGCGTCTTCGTCGTGCTGCACCTGCTGCAGGAGAACCGCATCACGGCCCCCTTGCTATACCTCAGCGCCTACCTCGAACAGCATCGAACCACCTATTACGAACGCCTTCAGGCGGTGCGGGAACGGGGAGCGGTCCAGGAATGGCTGGAGTTCTTCCTGACCGCCGTTTCCACTCAGGCGACAGACGCGGTGGCCAGGGCAGAGGAACTGATCGATTTGCGAGAAGACTTCAGGTACAGGCTCCGGGGCAAGCGGAGCAGAGCGGCGGAGGTGGTGGACCTGCTCTTCGCAAATCCTGTGATGACTGCCCGCATCGTGGTCGATCGTCTTGGTGTCACGACGCAGGGTGCCACCTTGCTGCTCAAGCAACTCGTCGAAGTCGGTATTCTTGATGCACCGCCGTCGGACCCGGGTAGGCGCTCGCGATTCTCGTCACAGCCGCTACTCCACGCGCTGCTGCGTTGAGGGCAGCAGGCTCACGCCAGCGCCGCTCCGACCAGCAGACCCAGGCCGTACGTTACGGCGGCCGCCGCCCCGCCGATGGCCAGTTGCCGCAACGCCCGCCGC
>JBGSWT010000054.1:0-2593 GCA_041751815.1 Pseudonocardiaceae bacterium | reverse complement strand
CGGGAGGGTGCGAGCGGTTGGCCGCTGGTTCTGTGAGGGATTTCTCAATCGCGGGTCGTGGTGGGCGGTCGGGGTTAGTCTGGTAGTGATCCTTTGACGTCCTACCGTCCGTGCTTCCCACGGGCGGTCCTCGGCGTTCCTCCAGGCAGGAGAGTGTCGTGACGGCAGTGATGATCCCGGGTCTCGACGATGCCCCGCTCCACCACGCACGGTTGCGCGACTGGGTTCGCCGCACCGCTGAGCTCACCCAGCCCGACCGCGTCGAGTGGTGCGACGGATCGGATCAGGAGTGGGAACGGCTCACCGACCAGCTGGTCGACGCCGGCACCTTCACCCGGCTGCGCCGCAAGCCGAACTCGTTCTGGACCGCCTCGGACCCGTCCGATGTCGCCCGGGTGGATGAGCGCACCTCCATCTGCTCGCGCGAGGAGCGCGACGCCGGTGCCACCAACAACTGGATGCATCCGGACGAGATGAAGACGATCATGTCCGAGCTGTACCGGGGATGCATGCGCGGTCGGACGATGTACGTGGTGCCTTTCTGCATGGGCCCGCTGGAGGACCCGACTCCCAAGCTGGGTGTGGAGATCACCGATTCGCCCTACGTGGTGTGCTCGATGAAGATCATGACCCGGATGGGCGAGGCTGCGCTGCACAAGTTCACCCGGCCCGACGGTAGCGACGCGGATTTCGTGCCCTGCCTGCACTCGGTGGGTCACCCGCTGGAACCCGGTGAGGCCGATGTGCCCTGGCCGTGCAATGACACCAAGTACATCAGCCACTTCCCCGACGAGCGGCTGATCTGGAGCTTCGGCTCCGGCTACGGTGGCAACGCGCTGCTGGGCAAGAAGTGCTACTCGCTGCGGATCGCCTCGGTGATGGCCCGCGACGAGGGCTGGCTCGCCGAACACATGCTGATCATCAAACTGATCAGCCCACAGAACCGGACCTATTACCTCGCGGTCGCGTTCCCCTCGGCCTGCGGCAAGACGAACCTGGCGATGTTGCAGCCGACCATCCCCGGCTGGAAGGTCGAGACGCTGGGTGACGACATCGCCTGGATGCGCTTCGGTGCCGACGGCCGGCTCTATGCGGTGAATCCGGAGAACGGGTTCTTCGGCGTCGCCCCGAATACCAGCTGGAAGACCAACCCCAACGCCATGCGCACCCTGCAGGACGGCAACTCGATCTTCACCAATGTCGGGCTCACCGCTGACGGCGACATCTGGTGGGAGGGCATGGAGGACACCCCGGAGCACGCCATCTCGTGGACCAAGCAGGATTGGACACCGGCCGATGGCGCGGTAGGGCAGCGCTGCGCGCACCCGAACTCGCGGTACTGCACCCCGATGGCGCAGTGCCCGGTGCTCGCCGAAGAGTGGAACGATCCGGCCGGCGTGCCGATCTCGGCGATCGTCTTCGGTGGTCGCCGGGCCGACACCATCCCGCTGGTCAACGAGGCCTTCGACTGGCAGCACGGGGTGTTTCTGGGCGCCACACTGTCCAGCGAAAAGACGGCCGCCGCGGCCGGTGGGCTCGGCGAGGTGCGCCGCGACCCGATGGCGATGCTGCCGTTCATCGGCTACAACGCCGGTGACTACTTCCAGCACTGGATCAACGTCGGCAAGGGCGCCGACGCCGGCAAGCTGCCGAAGATCTTCTATGTGAACTGGTTTCGCCGCGGTGCCGACCAGCGCTTCCTGTGGCCGGGCTTCGGGGAGAACAGCCGGGTGCTGAAGTGGATCATCGAGCGGATCGAGGGTAGGGCCGCGGCGATCGACACACCGATCGGTCGGGTACCCACCGCCGAGACGCTCGATCTGTCCGGGCTGGATGCCCCGAGTGGCGACGTCGGCGCCGCGCTGGCGGTGGACGTCGAGGAGTGGCGGGCGGAGATCCCGCACCTCGAGCAGTGGTTCACCAAGATCGGCGCCACCCTCCCCAGCTCCCTGCACGACGAGCTCGACGCCCTCAAGCTGCGCCTAGCCTCCCGCCTCCCGTGACCCGCATTCAGCAGGCTGAGCGGGGTTATCCAGCCTTGTTTTACCCCGCTGAGCCTGCTGAATGCGCATAATGTCGGGATGTCGTCACCCCGGTCCGCGTCGTTGCGGTGGAGTAGCTGGAACCTGTTGTTGCTGGTGCCGCTGCTCATCCTGGTTACGCCGGTGTACAACCGTGTCGAGCCGCGGCTGCTGGGTTTCCCGTTCTTCTACTGGTACCAGTTCCTGTGGGTGCCGGTCGGGGTCATCTGCACCGCTGTGGTGTACCTGAAGACGCGGGGTGCCCGCCGATGAACCCGCAGTGGACCGAGATCATCGTCTTCTCGCTGCTGTTCGGTTTCGTCACGGTGCTGGGCTTCGTCGCGGTGCGGTGGCGGACCGCGGCCACGCTGGACCACCTGGATGAATGGGGGCTCGGCGGCCGGAAATTCGGCTCCTGGACCACCTGGTTCCTCATCGGTGGTGATCTCTACACCGCGTACACCTTCGTCGCGGTCCCGGCGCTGGTGTTCGGGGCCGGCGCGCTGGGCTTGTTCGCGCTGCCCTACACGATCCTCGCCTACCCGCTGGTGTTCATGCCATTGCTGCGGTTG
>JBGSWT010000053.1:0-5707 GCA_041751815.1 Pseudonocardiaceae bacterium | reverse complement strand
TATCCGTCCCCCAACACCCCGCCGGTCTCACTGTGAACCTCCCACTGAGTGCCCGGCAGGTAGACCCACGTTTGGGCCGGCAACACAAACGGCATCGGCTGGGAATCCAGCGGCGGCTTCTCGTTGTCAGTTTCGATGTAGTTGGTCGAGATCTGCCGGGTGATCGCGGTATCCACGATCGCCCGCGCCGCCGCGGTGTCGATACCCAGCTCCCTGTTCGTCTCGGCGCACAGTCGTCGCGCGTCGTTGATGTCGTGACCCCAGAGCCACGGTTCGGCCAGTTCGCCACGCCCCGAGAGCGGCCGGTAGCCGGGCTCACCTTCGGTGACGAGGACGGGGATGTAGCCGCGCGGAGTGAGCATGGATTCGTCTACATAGAGACACGTGCGTGGTTCAGTCATAACTTCAGTCCTCCAGCAGCTCCGTGTCCGAGCAGTTCTTCCATGTCGGAGTAGATCGGCACGAACCTCGGTGGTCTAGCAGCCTTGTCATGGAAGCCGCGTTGTAGATACTTGCCTTCGCGGTGGATGAAGAGATCCGTGTGGCCAGTATCTCCCCCATTGTCGTAGGTGCCCTCAGGAACGAGGATCGTCAACGACAATGCGCCATGCAGCGGCCGGACGTCCAGGTGCATCTGCGCTACCCAAATCTCCGGCGTCGGCGACACGTTCCGGTAAAATGATCGGCCACCGGCTTGGAGCCAACCCGACACCCACTCGGCGTATTCCCCGGCCCGAGCGGGCCGGAGCTGCGTCAGCATGAACTCACGATCCCACTTCTTCATCTGCCTGTGTGCATCGAACCACGCCGCCTCCTGTCGGGGATTCCTCCTCCGTTGACGGCCTCGTTCGATCTCCGCTGCCAGTCCGGCGGCGAACGGTGTGTCCTTGGCCGTGAGGGTGTCGATGGCGACCTGGTGGAGATCACGATCGGGGGCAATCAATCTGGGTCGGGGTCCGAAAAGTCGTCGGAGTGGTTGCATCGCCATACTCCCCACTGTACGCCACGTACGTCACGGTGTAAAGTATTGGGCATGAGTCCCCGCAGCCCACACGTCAACGTCCGCATGCACCGCCACACTCATGATCAACTCGACCAGCTGGCCATCGAGCTGTCCGCGGTATTCAGTCGACGCATGTCCCTCACGGACGTTCTCGACTTCGTTGTCGCAACCGCAGACCGCGCCGAGGTGATGGTGGCGATCACGAAGGCCAGGCACAACCCGGCCTAGCTTTGGTCCGAGTCACGCCTGCTCCTCCACGTCGGGAAGTCCGTCGTCGAACAGCGCACCGAGGGCTTACGCCGCAGCGTTATTCCTGCCCCGGTTCGCCCGGTCGTAGCGCGCCATGGTCAGCTGGAAGCTGTTACCGCTGCCGATCCGCTCGTATCGAATGCCCCCGAGGGAAGTTCCGGCGCTCGTGAGACCGCCCGCCGCCGGCTCGGCGCACACCGGACACGCAACCCCCGCACGTGTGCATCCGATTACTCCAGTGCGTCGCGACCCGATCACGACAACACTCACACATCCGCTCCCCCGCGAACCTGCGTTTCACCACCCCCGCGGCCTTACCGGCCGCGTCCAGCGCCGCCTTCTTGACCGGTTTGGGCACCCACGCGCTGCGCCTAGCCA
This sequence comes from Pseudonocardiaceae bacterium, assembly GCA_041751815.1. GTDB lineage: Bacteria > Actinomycetota > Actinomycetes > Mycobacteriales > Pseudonocardiaceae. The sequence goes on along the minus strand of JBGSWT010000053.1, from coordinate 4,077 downwards.
CGACCCGCCCCGTCCCGCCCGCAACGACGACACGCCCTGCCGAGCAGCTTCGCCCCGCACCCGCACACCCTGGCAGGAGGCAAACCCCCTGACTCCCGGATGTCCGTGCCGAACCGTCGCTCGATCCGGTTCGCGTACCGCTCCGCCGCTCGATCCGACATCGGCCAGTTCGCTACCAACCAACGGCTGAACCCCATTAGCGCCGACCCCCGCAGACACAGCAATTTCTACCAGTACCTGCACCGAAACACCCCGGGCACACCACCGAATCCCTCTGTGTCTCCCGAAGCGCCCGGTTGTACCTCATTGCCCCGGGAATGTCCCGCCGAAGCTCTGCGGCTTTCTCCTCAGAGATCTTCACCATCAGTCATCCCTTCCTGGAAGGCTTACACGGGTACACCAGCACTGACCGTTCTGCCGGACCGCCGCCCTGGAGCGAGGACTCAACGCCCCCGGTTTCCACAGCGTCTGACCTTCCCGGAAATAGGGACACCCACCCGTCGCCATGCTGTCCCTCCTGGATTGTTCGGGCAGTCAATGATGTGCTCACCGTTCTTGCATCCGCATCTCGGGCAGCGAGCCATCAGTGCAACCTCCCGGAACCACTGAACGTGAACCCCCGCCCGCCGAGCCCGGTCTCGGTGCACAAGGATTGGTTCACTTCGGCCCACCGTGCCGGTCGCCCTCAAGACCAAGACAGCCGGGAGAACTGAAGGGTCGCTCGCAGTGCCGACAGCGCTGAATGTCTCTGGCCGCCTTCCTGACATCTGCAACGAAACCACGGACATACCCGACCATCTTGCCCATGCCTCTCTCCTTTTCTCCTGCCCAACGAGCTGGTTACCGGGCACACCACGTGGCATGACCACCCCCACACGACCCGCACCGCGGGCAATGCAGTAGCCCCACACGATGACAGCGGTCACACGTTACAAACGTGTGGAGCAGACGATGTCCAGTTGACCATTTCACTCGTCCACGCTCAGCAGGCATCTCAGTGCAGCCGTCCGGAACCACTGAATGTGAAACCCCTGCCGCCCCCACCAAGGCCCGAGAGCACCACAACGAGCAGCAATGCCCCGAGCACCCCCAGCAGCACCGGTACCAGCGCGATCAACGCGGCGACCAGCGCGTTCACCAGCGCCACCACCACCCACAACACCACCATCACCGCCGCGGACACCGCGATCACCGTCAGGTACGTCGGCCACCACCGCTGCCAATGCGTCTCGTCATCCCAACCCGGAGTCAAGACCGGAACCGGGACAACAGGCACCAGCCCAGGGGCGACCAGAGACCGCGACCTCACCTCCACCGGCAACAGATCCGCATGCGCCTTGAGATAGGCGCCACCGTCGTGCAACACATCCACCTCAGTACGCCGCATCGCGAGACGCCGGGCGAAATGCAACATCCCCTCCACGTCCCGCTCCGCCTCCCGCAGATACCACTGCTTCAAGTCCCCCTCCAGCGCGTCGAGGATCACCCCATCCGGGGGCTGAACCCACGGCCCCGCCCGGTCACCGTCGAACACGCTCACCCGAACACTCCCGTCGCTCGCAAACCCACCACGCCGACCAACACCAGCACGATCACCCCGGCCACCGCATACCGAACCAGCGGGAGCAGATGCCGCGAACCACGCTTCACTCCCCGCCACCAATGCACAGCCCGCGCCACATAAAAACCAGCCGGACCGGCAACGAGCGCCGCCAGCAGGATCGACCCCCAATTGATCGCCGCAGCGACAGTGCACATCACCGACCGCCAGCGTTGTACCGCTGCCTAGCGGCAGTCGACATGAACGAGGCACGCATACTGCACAACAGGCACGACGCCCGGTACTCGCCACCACCCGGCGTGTAATGATCAGACATCACCCACCCGCTTTCCATCGGCGGTCAGTCCACCTGCCATCGCCTCGGTCATACCCCTCTCCACCGTTACGCGGATTGTTCGGGCACAGCTTCATGCGGTCAGCCATCCGGTGCGCCTCACGCCCCCGACCGAACCACGGCTTAGCCTTAGCCGATTCGATCGACTCATCCCACTTCTCCTGATCCGACTTCCGAAACCCAGCCATCACACCCGCTCCGCTCTCGCCCCATATCGCTCAACGACCCGGCCGTTGTCCAGCCGCAACCCCTTCTCCACAGGCCGACGTGCCTTCTCCACCAACACCGCGACCCCACCCCGGCGGTTGATCTCAAACATCAGCCGCTGCATCTCCCACGGCGGGATCCGCTTCGCGTTCGCCTTATTTAGTGCGATGTTCGCCCGAGGGGAATGCCAATTGATCGACCACGCCTCCCGCACCGACAACCACAGATCAGTGATCCGTCGCCATTCCTTCAACGTGTGCACGTCAGTGACCAACGGAGCCCATAGTTTCGGTGGCACCCCCGGTGCGCCTTTCATGTGCTCACGCCACCGGGTCTCTACCCGGCGACGGGTCTTGCCCACGTAGAGCACGACCACACGCAACTTGCCCCTGAGTAGCGCGTACGGATCCCAGCCGAAGAAAATGTACGTCGCACCCGGACGGCGCCATTTACTCACCGCCGCTCCCCCGGCCTCTCGGTCCGCCGGTTCCACCAGCTCGCCGCCGGGTAACCACGCTCACGGGCGATCCGAAAACAACCCGGGCACATCAGCGAATACCTCGACAAGGCGTCGGAACGCGACCCGCAGATGTTGGGCTGCTTAGGGTCGCGTGTGGTTCCGATTTGCATCATCGCCGCCACCTACTCACCCGAACGGCTCCACAACGAATGGGCATTCACCGCGGCCTCGCTCACTGGACTGAAATGCGGATACGCCCGATCATCGGGATCGACCCGCAACGACGACTGCCTATCCCACAACCCCCACGACGTCTTACGCCACTCCCGCGCCTCACGCTTATTCCCCAAGCGCTCCTCCGCTCGAGCGACGTGCCGGGCGAACCCGGCTGGAGTGTGGTCGTATCCGCTCATCGTGACCGCCCCGCCATGCACGCTTGGTTCGGGCACGTCTCACGACCGTCAGTGACCGGCGCGCCACACGACACACACCGACCCGTCACCCGACTCACCGCGACCTCCCACCCTTCAATTTCGACACACACCCCGAACACTTCGGCTCCGTCCACGGCGGATGCCACGTCGAATTCCACAACGTCGCGTGAGCACCACACACCGTCCGACCCCACCGCATAATGTGCATAGGACCCCTCGACTCATTCATCGCCTCCGACCTCCAGCAGTGAAGCCGTACCCGCGACATGTAGAACACGCCTCAACTAGGCCCGGTCTGAGCTCGCGACCGACGCCTGTCCCGCGGCACGTACCACAAGCTGCTTGACTCGGGTTCTTCTCTCGCGCACCAACCAACCATTCAGAGAGCTCTCGCTTAGCCACGGCGCGCCTTCCGTTCGGCGAGTGACGCACAAAACGCAGCATCCGCTACAGCCTTGTAGTACCGACGATCACCCTTCGGGATACGGTTGTACTCCTCGCGATAACCCTGAGCGCACGCCCGTAAGTCGGCGACGTCGGCACGCTCATCCATTTCCCGCACCAGCGGCCCGTACTTCCTCCCACGCTCAGCCATTGCGGCCTCTCCGACTGGTGCACGACGGGCACAACCGTGCCCCTAACGGCACCGTGTTCGTGCAGTCCTCACACCGTGATGCACCTTCGTGGTACTTCGCCCTATCAGCCACCCTGCCACCTCCTCATGTTCTCCACCGTCCGAATCATCGACCGCACCACCCGATCCTCATGCCGCGCAATGCACGACTCACACAAACCCGACTTCACGTCATCCACACCCTCACGACGGCACTGTCGGCACACCAGCTGGCAAGCCTCGAACCGGTCAGATGGCATTCGCCGGGTCCTTCTGATACTCCGAGATCAACCGTTCCAGCTCCGCATCGGCCTTCGCCTTCAACTCCTGCTGCTTACGGATCTCCTCCTCAATCCGCCACTGCACAACATCACCCCCACTGCGATAAAACGCAGTCCAATACGCCACCCGCTCCGCGATCCCCTCCCGGGCAGCATCCTCAACGTTCGCGCACCGGAACTTCACCAC
>JBGSWT010000052.1:0-7357 GCA_041751815.1 Pseudonocardiaceae bacterium | reverse complement strand
CCCCAGCGCTGCCGCCCGATCCACCAGGACCGCCACCGCCGCAGCGGCGGCATCGTCGCTGGTGGTGGTGGTGGTGGGCGCCGCGGCGGGCGCGACCATGACAGACTGAGCGGGCAACGGAGCCACCGGTTTTGACGCAGGACCTTTGACAAGCCCCGTGTCCTACCATGGCTCCGTTGCCCCACCCCGACCCCCACCCTGTCGTGATCACCCTGTGACCATCGGTGGGGTGCCCGGCCCGGTCCGGTCTCAGATGCCCGCCCGTTCACCCACCACCCGGTGACCACACACCGTCACCGGCGGGGTGCCGGCCGTGCGTCGCCTCCACCCCGCTTTCGTTACTTACCGTCACTGAATCGGAGGTGCGGGCAAGGCGCGGTCAGGCACCACCCACCTCGAAACCGGCCCCGTCACCCCCCGAACCGACACGGCACCCCACCCCCGCACACCACCCCTGAACTGCCAAAACGACTTTGCGCGTCGCCCTGGGCTTGCAGGGCGCGCCGTGGCCTCGGCGCGCGCTGAAGCCGCCCCGCCGAACAGCTGCTCACGGAACAATCAGCCCTGTAGCGAACCCAGGGCGGTTCACTTACTAAGGCGGCGCCGGCTCACGTACTTTCGCGACATTGGAGTACGACACCGGCGCGTCGTGCTCGTCGTGGAGCTGGTCGACGACCCCGCTTCGCGGTGTGGCGCTCAGATTCACCCACCACCGCTACGGCGTGTCGCTCGCGACACGCCGCGGGTAGGGCTAACTCCCCGTGCTACACGCACCGGGATCAGCCCGGAGTGGGGCCAGAACCACAAAGAACAGTGCTGCAGCCAATCGAGGACCTGCCGCGCCAGTTGGCGCGGCAGGTCCTCGATCTATACTGAATTCGCCAGCCCTACAGACTCGACCATTCCGCGACCGGCTTCACCTCGACTGCGCCGTAGCGAGCTTCCGGGACCCGGGAGGCGATCTCGATCGCGCGGTCGATGCTCTCGCAGTCGACGACGAAGTAGCCGGCCAGCTGCTCTTTGGACTCCACGAAAGGTCCGTCAGTGCTCATCAGCGACTCCCCTTGCAGCCGGATGGTCTTGGTCAGGGTCGGATCGGCCAGCGGGTGCGAGTTGATGAGTTCGCCGGATGTGGAAATCTCCTTCATAAGCAGCACCAGCTCATTCATCTGGGCGTCTCGCTCTTCCGGGGACAGCACCTTCCCCATATGGAAAAATAACGGGTGCTCCCACTTCGTTGGGTTACAGTAAGCCAAGATCACGTACTTCACATCTTCTCCTTCGGTTGAGGTGCCCTCGCGACACCTTCTTTGAAGAGGCCGAACGACCAATCAGATTGTGACATAACGACCGCTCCGACATTCTTCGTGATTCCGGACACGGCCAGGGAACTCACGCCTCCGCTCAATCGCATAGATATCACCAGCGCGGCCTCTTCGCCGACAAAATTGCGCTCACATGGCGCAAGTCCCCGAATCTACAGATTGCTCGATAGTCGCACCACCATTCTTACCGAGAGTAAGAGTGGTGGTCGCGCTGACCGCGGTCGGCTCCTCGGTCGCGCCGCGCCGGGCGATGTCTCGAAGCACACGCCAGATCACACGGGGCCGCATTAGCGTCTGCAGTGGGTCGACCAACGCCGCTACTCGCAGAAATGTCCGCGACAGCACGGCATCGCGCGCTGCCGCCGCCTGCAGCCGCGGGATGTAGCTGTTGCCCATCCGCAGCTTCAGCGTGCGCCGGCCCTGAACCCCGGGGAAGCGCAGGTCCGCACCAGCAGCCATGTCCCAGGGTGCATCGATGGTGCGCGCTAGGTCGCGCAGGTAGCGGCGCGGATCGGGCGGGCTGCCCCCTCCAAGATGCCTGCGGAGCACGGTGGCCCCAATTGCAGACACGGTCATCCCTTGCCCGTAGACGGGATTGAAGACGCAGGCCGCGTCACCCATCACCAGTAACCCGCCTGGGAAGTGTCGCAGCCGCTCGTAACGGCGGCGGATGCTTGCCGGGAACCTGAACGTCACGGGCGGCCCCATGGGCTGCGCGTCACGGATCGCCTCGAACACCTCCCGCAGTGGTAGCGATCGCGCGTACTCGAGAAACCCTTCATGGTCGGTCGGTGGACGGTCGCGGAGTATGCCGGTGAGAGAAACAGCGTATCGGTCGGGCAGCCTGGCGAAGATCGCTCCGCGCGGCATGTCAGGCGTGGCAACCGGCAGCAGCGCGATGTCGCGGCCAATCGGGTCGACCGGCAGTGGTCCGAAGAAGTCGCATGTCGTGTAACTCAAGTCCATCTTGACCTGATCCTCCTCGACCTGCGGGTATCCGAACTCGACCAGCCAGCGGGGCAGGCGCGAGCCGCGACCGGTGGTGTCGACCACAAGGTCGGCGTCCAGTACCTCCTCAGCACCTTCTGATCCGGCACCGTCAACTCCGTCTACACGTCGCTGGATGCGCACGCCCGTGATTTGCTTGCGATCGGCCGAGGCGACCAGTCCGAGGATATCAGTTCGCTCCCGGATCTTGACGTTGCTCAGGTTCTGGACGCGGGCACGGATTCGTTCTTCCAGCAGCGGCCGGCCGGCCGCCACACAAAGCATGCCGGTCTCGACCCGCTTCATCATCCGGCCGCCGAAGTACCAGCTGAGGCTCGTGCCGAAGTCCTCGACGGGCACCCCCATCGAGATCAGCTCCTCGGTGAAACCGGGGAAGAGCTCCTCCAGGATCTGCTGCCCCCGCCCGAGCAGGGCATGGATGTGATGCCCTTGTGGGGCTGCGTGGCGAGGCCTGCCGTTCGCGCTGAACCGGTCGCGGTCCACAACGGTGATCTCACGGTAAGTACCACCGAGTACGCGGGCAGCGAGCAGGCCCGCCACGCTGCCGCCGAGCACCACTGCGGAATCTCCTGTGTAGCTGCCCATCTCACATGGCCCTTCGAATCGATGCAGATCTGCTGGTTCGGTGGCAGAAGGTCGACCTGTCACTGATCCCGGCGCTTCCCTGTGCGCTGGCTGGCGACAAACGTCCGCGTCACATAAAGGTGGTATTGGGCTCCAGTCCGCACAGCACGCGGCCGTAGAGCTCGAGATTGGTGGAGGGAAGGTTCAGCCCGTGGATGGTCATCGCCTGCATGTCACGCTGGATGCGCTGGATGCGCACGTCCCTGAAGATCGACGACGCACCGCTGGCCATGGCGAAGATGTCCACGGCCGACTTGACCAGCTGGCACGCCCGACCGACCGCGGTGCGGGCGTAGGCGCGCTCAGCTGCCGTCCACGCATCCCCGTCGACACTCTTGCTATCCACCATCTCCACAAGCCGGTCAGCATGATATTGAGCCTCGTCGACGGAGAGGACCGCATCGGCCATACCGACATGGGTGACTGGCGCCTCTCTCTGACTCATGTAGTCAGTGTAGGAGATGCCGCGGTTGGGGAGCCGCTCGAGGAACGCCTCCTGCGCTCCCCTGCCTACGCCGACGATCTTGCCGATTGTAGTGGCCGAGATTGCCGGTACCATTGATGTGCGGTAGCTCCGCGTGCCCCTATTGGTCACCGACAAGTACTGCCGGTCGAGAAGCGGCGCGATACGGATGTAGCGCTCCGCCGGGATAAAGAGATCGTCAGCGAATGCGCTGACGCTGCCGGTGCCAGTGAGCCCGGAGGTGTGCCAGTCGTCGACAAGAGTCACGTCGGCGAGGGGTACGACGGCCATGACCGGCTCCATACCGCCGTCGCTGGTTGGCAGTAGCGCCGAGAGCAACTTCCACTGGCTGTGTGCGGCACCGGTGTTGAAACCCCACCGGCCGTTGACCACGATACCGCCGTCCTTGGGCAGCGCTGTTGCGGTCGGAGCCAGCGTTCCGCATGCCCGGACATCAGCAGTGGAGAACACCTCATCCTGCACCTCGTCCGGAAACATTCCAATGATCCATGAACTGATCCACCACAGCGCCACCGTGAAGGCAGTGGAGCCATCGGCGCGGCCAAGCCGAGCTGCCACCTCGCTCACCGTGCGCAGGTCGGACTCGTAACCGCCGTACCGCTGCGGCACCCGCATTCGGAAGACACCTGCATCGGCGAGAGCCTCGACCGTCGCGTCGTGCAGCCGCCGGTTGTCTTCCTGCCAGACTGCGTTCTCCTCCACGACCGGAATTACCTCATTGACCCGACGAAGCAGCTCCGCCCGATTTGACATCTGGGTCATCTCTACCCTCCTAGTGATAGTACACAGTGGCTTGTCAGTAGAACTGTATCGAGCGGGTGCGCCATCGAATTCCTTTGTTCTTTGAGTTTCACTCCTACAGGAATTCGTACGAGCCGATCAGCCGTGCACCGCTGGCCACCGGCCCATCCACGACGCGTTCTCCGAACTCACGCTGGAACTGCTCGAACGCCCCAAGCTCAGACAGCGGGTTGCCTGCGCCCCCGGACAACCCAAGGTGCACGAACCCTACGCCATCAGCCAACCGGAACGACGCATACTGGAAATCCTGGGGCGTCTGAATAGCCAACTGCGCGAAGACATTCTCAATCAGCTTCTGGTTCTCGTCGGCGCGATCATGTCGCGTCACGTAACGGACGACAAACGCGTCGCTCATGGTGATTCCTTTCGGCGATCTGTCATGGACGGTCTTCCGTATAACCGGGCGGCGGATCCGGCGGTCGCTCACCGCCCAGTGTGCGGATCCAGTAGCAGGGTTCGGCAAATCCGGCGTAGTCCGCCGTCCGGAGTCACCGGGAGGCCAGTTTCGGCGACAGGCGGCGCGAGCTACAAAGCCCGCAAGGTCCGGCCGAACGCTTGCAGATCGGCGACGAAAAGGTCAGGTTCCTCCATCGCTGCGAAGTGACCGCCCCTTTCGAACTCGCTCCACTGCACGATGTTCGGGAAGCTGCGCTCGGCGAAGCGGCGGATCGCCTGGGCCGCGTCGTACGGATAGACCGCCACACCGAACGGCACTGTCAGCGGCGGTGGTGGTGGCGGCGGCGTCAGGGCGGTCGGCATGATGTCGGCATTGTCGAAATAGAAGTTCGCGGACGATCCGGCCGTCGCAGTCAGCCAGTACAGCGAGACATTGGTCAGCAGCTGATCCCGATCGACAGCGTCATCGGGAGACTTCGGGGCGTCGGCCCAGTCCTTAAAGCGCTCAACGATCCACGCGAGCTGCCCCACCGGAGAGTCGGTCAAGGCGTAGGACAACGTTTGAGGCCGAGTCGACTGTAGCTTCATGTAACCTGACAACTCTCCCGTGAAGCGCGACAGGAGGCCAAGACGAGCAATATCCGAGTCAGTGAGACCAGCCAGGTCGGCCGGGTCATCGGTGGGGGGCGTGATGAGAAAATTGACGTGCACGCCGATGACGTGCTCGGAGTCGATGGCCGCGAGCATTGCGCTGATCCCTGCGCCAAGGTCACCGCCTTGGGGGATGTAGCGGTCGTAGCCGAGCTGCCTCATTAACTGTGCCCAGGCGCCCGCCACTCGTCCGACCGTCCAGCTGGACCCGTCGGTGGGCCCGGAGAAGCCGAAACCCGGAATGGTCGGTATGACAACGTGGAACGCGTCGGAAGGCTCGCCTCCGTACGCGCGCGGGTCAGTCAGCCGCTCGATCACCTCGAGAAACTCGACGAACGAGCCGGGCCAGCCGTGGGTGAGCAGCAGCGGAACCGCGTTCTGTTCGGAAGAACGGACATGCAGGAAGTGAATATTGGCACCATCGATGGTCGTGGTGAACTGGGGGAACTGGTTGATCCGTGCCTCGGCGGCGGTCCAATCGAATGAGGTGCGCCAGTAATCGGCCAGCTCACGCAGGTAGTTCAGCGGCACGCCGCGCTCCCACCCGACGTCGGGCACCTCGTTCGGCCACCGTACGGCGGCGAGCCTGCGTCTCAGGTCCTCCAGATCGGCTTCCGCGATATCGACTCGGAACTCACGCATTCTCTTCTCCTAGATCTCGTGTCAGTGGATTTCCGGATGACCGCCGGCGTCCGGATCGCGCTCGATCCGAATAACCCTCGATTGCCGAGTGGTGGGCGCCGGTGGTGATCAGCTCCCGGGCGGCTTGCTCGCCGTGGTGGTCGTCAGCGACCTCGATGAGATAGTACCCCCACAGGAACTCCCGGCCGTCCGGGTAGAGGCCGTCGGTCACTGCGATCGCAGAACACTCGGTAACGACACTGCGATTGTTCATGGCGAGCTTCTCGCAGCCCGCGAACCGGCCTCGGGACTGCAATCTTTTGACCCCAGACCCGGTGCTTCTCCCCGGCGGTCGTGATGTGTGCGGATCTCAGGCCGGTGAATGGGGTACACTCGCCGAGCCGCAGCAAGTACTGCGACATGGATCTTCCTCTCAGGGGCAGGTGCAGGTCCAGCAGGGCTCAATCCCGCGGGGTGTTCTGGTAGGCGGCCAGAAGCCACTCGCCGTTCTGCTTTACGGCGAGCCAAGAGGCGCGAACCGCATTCTCGGGCGACACATCCGCCTCCGACGCACCCCGGACACCGCCCTCGGACAGCATCAAGACCACACCGGGGCCAAGTAGGCGCATCTCAAATGGCGTGCCGACGACCTGGGTGCCGCGGTAGGGCCCAGCGAAGCCCCCCGCCATGTACTCGCGGATCTGTCCGCGGCCTTTACGGTGAGCACCCGTGATGATCATCGTGGCGTCCTCGGTGAAGACGGAGGCAAAGGCCTTGGCGTCGTGGGCGCCCCAGGCCGCAATGATGCGCTGGGGCAGAGTCGCGATGGCGGCCTGGTCGACAGCCGTTGCGGTGGGCCGTTCAGTCGTGGTCATTACTGTTCTCCTTCGGCTATGGCGTGATCTGTCTGTTCATGCGTGTGCGGGCACCCGTTGCACCCCGATTCAGGCGGCAGCAGCGAACTGACCGGGCCGGCGACCAGCACCGGTGGGGCCGCGGTAGGCCTGTGCAACATCGAGCCAGCCCTCAGCCTCAGCTCCGACAGCCGTAAGAGCGAGGTCTATGTGGTGACGCCGCCGGCTTGCGAGCAGGCAGAAGTCGACAGCGCTTCCGCTGATTCGCTGCGTCGCTTCCGCTGGCCCGAAGGTCCAGTGCGCACCCGAGGGCGCGGTGAGGTCAAACCGGAACGGCTGCGTTGGCGGCGCCACGTCCCGGGCCAGGTAGCCAAAGTCCCGGGTCCGCACAATGAATCCGACGACGTATCCGAGTCGGTCGGTGTGGGTGCGATGCCGTCCGAGGGCGTCGGCGATGTCTTGGCCGTGGGCGAACATCTCCAGCATCCCCGCGCATGCCAGGACGTGCGGCGGGAGCGCGTTGACCAGCCACGGCACGGTCGAGTCGGCGGGTACCGCGGCGAGCGCCGCGGTACCGGCGTCGCGCTCGGCGC
>JBGSWT010000051.1:0-1861 GCA_041751815.1 Pseudonocardiaceae bacterium | reverse complement strand
CGTAGCGCGTCCCGACCCACTGCGGCGGCCTGCTCCCGGTCATTGCCCAGCAGGTGAGCGCCAGCTAGGTCAATCTGCGCGAAGCAACGGGCTCGGACCCGCCAGGGCTCGTAGCCGTTCACTGCAATGGTGCTCTGCTTGATGGCCTGCTCGGCCTCGCCAAGGTCATTTGGGCACTTGCCCAGATCCGCAGCGAACGCGGCTTCGGTGTAGTGAAAAAACCAAGGAGGCTCGTCGTCGGATTGCATCAACTCGTAGGACTGTTGAGCCGCCAGCATCGCACCACGGACCTCGCGAGCATCACCGATGAGGGCGAAACCACCTGCTTCCAGCACGTGCAGCTCGGCGGCCTGCGCCGGGGTGGCAATGCCCTCGGTGATCGCTAGCCCGGCCCGGGCCAGGGCCACCGCCTGGCGCCCGTGCTGGAGCCGGTCATGTTCGGTCAGCGCGTTCCTACCGATCTGTCGTGTCATGCGGCTCATCTCGCTGAGCACTGCGGCGGCGTAGCACCGATCGCCTGCAGCTATCGCCAGGTCGAGCGCCTGCACGAGGTAGCGCTGCGCCAACGCGTGCCGACCCACATCAGCCGCCATGTAACCGGCGAGCTTGGTGACCTGCGCGACCGCGGTCAGCAACGCCTTGCCGACCTTGTCCGAGTAGGTGGTGTGCAGGAGCTGGTTGGCCTCCCAGTGCACCAGCTGCACGGCCTGCTCGCGCACCCGTCCCGCTCCGTACTGGGCATCGAGTCGGCGCAGGTGGGTGACATGATCGGTGAGCAGCGCCACCTCGGCCATGCCCACCCGCATACCCCCACCGCGACGGGCGGTGCTCTCCACCGGGGGCACCGTCAGGGCGAACAGCGCCGGTTGGGAGAACGCCGCCGCATTGAACGACGACCCCAACAGGAACTTGCGCCGATCCATATCCCGTCCCGACAACTCCACGACCGTGCGGACCGTGCCGTCCAGCGTTCCCGCACAGCTGAGCCCGTCGTGGACATCCTCCGCCACCGGCGCACGGTCGGCAAACCCACATGCTTTGACGTCGACCTCGCGGCGCAGCCTGCGCGAGAGCGCCTTGGCGACCAGCCGCGGCACCGGCCAGTGCGGCTGGGAACCGTCCAGCATCCGCCGTATCGAGGTGGTGTTCGTCCCGACGTGTATCCCCTCCTCGGCACCGACCAGCACCACCGCCCGTCCCAGGGCGGTGTTGGTCATGTCCGCCTCGTCCAGCATCACTTGCAGCGCGGTGTTACCGCCGCCTACTTGGCCCTTACGGCCCATCCCGTCACATCCCCAGTGCTCGTCGTGTCGCTGGCCGGAGTGATCGTGGCCCACTACCCGAGGCCCTGTGAAGGCGACTCGTGAAGTGGGACACAAGTGGGACTCCGGGTACCAGCTGGACCAGCGCCAGAACAGCCTGAGAACCACGGCTCTGAGCTGCGCGTTTGACTAAAGGCGACAGATCAACAGCTCATCGTCGCCCAGAAAGGCGAGACGCGATCTCATGGCCGCTCCCCTGCCCACCCCGCATGACGGGGACATTCCCCACCGCCATCCACAGCCGAGCGGACTGGCCGCTGCCGCCGAGTACTACGCACGCTGGGGCTGGCTCGTTCTGCACGAAAACGATCGGCTGCTGCTGACCACCGACGCCGCGGTGAGCGCGGTGGAGATGCCAGCGAGCACCGCCGCGGAGGTGCAGCTCTACCTCGCAGTGCGGTCGCTCGCCGGACCGGTGATCACCTTGCCTGGCATGCCGCGCCGCTGTCTGCTGCTCACCGGCTCCGCTGACGACGCCGCACCGGTCCACCTGACCCGGCTGGTCACCCGAGCGGCGATGACCCACCGCCGCGGAACGC
>JBGSWT010000050.1:0-2230 GCA_041751815.1 Pseudonocardiaceae bacterium | reverse complement strand
GGCAGCGCGGAGTCATAGCGCTCAGGCTCGAGCAGCTTGCCCGTCGGGGGGCTGGTGAACACCGTGCGGAACTGCTCGGCCAGGGCGTTGGTGTAGGCATCGCCCTGGTTGATGTCCTGGACCAGCAGCGTCGCCACTGGTTTGAGCACCCCCGCGGCGACCGCGGTTTGCGCGCTGGTGGTGGGGGCGATCTGGAACAGTCCCCGGACTGGCTGTCCGGGGGTGGTGCTCAGATCGTCGGCGGTGAGCCGGGAGGTGATCATCGGGATCCCCGCGTTGGACAGTGACTGGATGGCTTGTTTGGTGGCATCCAGACTTTCGCTCAGGCCGGCCACGGCCACCAGGTGCTCCGCCGGGTCGGCGACTCGTTGGAGGACCCTGGGGATGACGGCGCCCTGCTGCCCGGCCTGCTCGCCGACGTTGACTACCAGTAGCCGTATCAGCGGGGTGTCTCCGAGCCCGTCGCGGTGGTTGGCCCGCCACTGCGCGAGGTAGGCACCTTGGAGTTCGTGGCGCAGCGAGGTGAGCCACCCGCTCGTGTCGTCGCGGGGCAGCGGGACCACATAGCCGATGGACACGAACGGGGCGCCGCTGCCCACCACGGCGTCATTCTCCTGTTTGATCCTTCCCAGGACCGTCTGCAGTCCGAGTTCGGGGGCGAAGGTGGCTGCCCCGTCGGTCACCCCGACGCACTCGTTGAACTGCCCACTCCGCATCACTCCCGGGCCTCGACACGACTCATCCGATGAAACAATGGCCACCACGATCAGGGCGATGAGGCTAGCCAGACCGACAGCAGCTGCGGCGGTTAGCCGTCCACGGCGTCGATACCACGGGCGTGCGACGGGGACCGGATTGACCGATGACATCGATTCGGGTGTCAAGGGTGGTGGTGGCCCGGGAGGGTTGTCGCGATCGGCGAGGGCCTTCTCCCTCATGTCAAGCAGCCGCGTCAGTGTCGGTTCGTCTGCCTTGCAGGCTTTCCAGATCGCCTTGATGACATCTGGTGACGGCACCTTGTTCGGTTTGCCGGACAGCGCGTCGTGAGCTGTCGTCGTCCCGCAGTGGGCGCTCTTGGCGAGCTTGCGGAGGCTTTCGAAGCCGGCAGCCCGATACAGCTCGCGCAGCGCCTGCGCGAGCTGTCCTGGTGGGGAGTCAGGATTCGGGATCGAGCCGGTCATGGCGCAGGCAATGCCGAGACAGTGTGCACGCGCTGGACGCCGACGAGTCGATCTGCGGCCGTGATCGCAACCGTGATCAACACCAGCACTAGACCGATGATGGACCCCGGCGGGTAGCTCCGCAGCGCAAGGACTACGGCGAGGACCAGCACGGCGAGCACTATCACGATGCGGCAGATCGGCAGCAGCAGGCGATAACGCAGCCTGCGGCAGGAATCGGGTAACTTCAAGCAACGAACGATGATCATCAGATCTTCCTCCTCCGAACTGGTGGCCCTGGATACGGGGTGGCAGCTACGCCGCCGGCTTCGAGAGTGACGCAGACCACAGGAGAAACGAAAGTGGTTGGCGTTCGGAGTTCCGCCCATGGATTCAGAGCGGCGGGGCCTCCGATCCGATACCGCCGTTCGCCCGCTAGCGAGCCCTGGCGTCGACCCCGGGTGCCGTTTCGACCGCGAGTGCTGTTCGGTGCGGTCACCGCCCGCAGCCGTCCAGCGAACCCATGACAAGGCTCTCACCTGCACAGATAGGTGCAGAGGATGGATTGGACCAAGACCGGCCGGTGTTCGGTCTCCGTTCGGATTTTGTTCGGAAGCCGTGTACGCCTTGTTCGAAGGCCGACGATCGACAACGCTGATGACGCTCCGGACATCCGGTTGGCCCTGGATACCGAGCACCGTGTGGGCCTGTCCGCAGGGCCCACACGGTCTACTCAACTGAGTGGACCGAGCACGCAGCTACCCGATCAGCAGTCCTACTTGATGTTCGCCCCCGTTCTCATTCCCGCATCGCGTATAGCCGCTGTGATCTGACACACCTCGCCGCGGGTCGGGATCGGGGGCTGATTGAACCGTGTGCGAGCGCCCTGCCGGGAGATGCCGATACGGCGCAAAGCCCCTTGAGCTTCTGGAGTGTCGCGGTGTGGTCGCGGCGAGGGCGGACTAGAGTTCGAACGGGTGTTCGTCCGTTGCGGGGAGGTGCTGGTGCGGGTGCTGGGTGTGGACCCGGGGCTCACCCGTTGCGGACTTGGCGTGGTTGACGGTGGCGGC
>JBGSWT010000049.1:0-2641 GCA_041751815.1 Pseudonocardiaceae bacterium | reverse complement strand
CAGGCTAGGGCGGCCAAGCCAGGGGCCAGGACCGCGGCGTAGTCGTCCAGGATGATCGTCGCGGTGCGGCCCAGCGCCTCGGTGGCCAACGCCGCCAGGAACAGCAGGCTCACTGCTGCCCAGGCCGTTAGCTGCGTCGTCAGGGAGGCCGCGCGCCAAGGGCCCGGATTCGTGTCATGCCGCGGTGCTTGCTGCATGACTTCCTCTACCGTGCGGCACTGTGCGGAACCGCCCATAGTGGTGGACGCGTGCCTCAGCGTGACACATCAGGACCTGGCGGGGCCTGCCGGATCCGAACGAGACGACGCCGGCGTCGACTGCGGGCGCGTCCTAGGTCATCCGCCCGCCGCGCCGCAGCCGGCCAGAACACCGTCGGATGCGTGCTCCACACCGACCGCGGATCGCAAGGCGGAGTCAAGGTGGCGTCCCTGCAGGTGGTGTAGTTCGGGCTCCGGACCGTGACCTTGGTTCGTGTCGGTCACAGCTGTTGCGGGGGTCTGCCACCAGTTTCAGGACACGGCGGTGAGGAGACTGTTCGGGTTGTCGGGCTAGCCGCGAGGAGCCTGCATGCCCAAGCCGTACCCCGCCGCAGTTCCGCCGTCATGCCCTGGATCTGGTCGCTTCAGGGCGGACCGTTCGTGAGGTCGCCGCGTCACTGGGGATCGCCGAGTCCTGCCTGTACGGGTGGAAGTCCCGCGATCTAATCGACCGCGGACTCAAGCCGGGCACCAGCACACCGACACTGTGCCGTTCCTGCTCCAAGCCGCCTGGAGCAACTGGGCGCCACACACTCCGGAGCCGATAACCTCCAGCCCCACATCGTCACCGACGGGCGCCTTGTCCGCCTGACCGCCCGTTCCACCGGTTGTCAGACGCCTCCGCGGCTGGGTGAGGTGGGCGCGGCCACCCTCATCCGGGCCTTCGTTCCCCTGCAAGCCGCCGATTCCGGGCTGGGGGCATCGTCGCGCAGCATGGCGGTGACCTGAGGATGCGACTGACCTCGGCTGATGCCGGTCAGCCGATGGCGTCGACCTCGATGTCGGACACGGTGAACGGCAGATCTAGTTCGCCGCCCCCGGCCTGGTTCAATTGGGAGTTGACGACCTGGATCCGGTCGGTGCCGCACTGGGCCAGTGTCGTCGGGTAGTCCAAGGACGGGTCCTCGATCTCGTCCACGACCTCGGCGGACAGTGCATCTGCGGCCAACTCCAGCCGCAGCACCCGCGGTTCGGGCGAGGTGACCACCACGAACAGGCTGGATCCGTCGAGCAGCAGGCCGTCGCCGGAGCCCAGGTCGGCATCGCCGACATCGATGAGCTGCACCTGCCGGGTGGTGGTGTCGATGCGGTACAGCTCGCCGCGATCGGCGTGCACGGTGATCAGGTAGCGGCCGTCGTCGGTGGAGGTGATCCCGTTCAGGTTGAACCTGTCGGCGTACGGGACGAGCTCGTCGAGGTCGAGCCAGGCTTCGATGTCGCCGACGTCTGCGTCGGTGCGGGGGATGCGGTAAAGGACGGGCCGGAACGAGTCGGTGACGTAGGCGGCGTCGGCGGTCAGGGTGATGTCGTTGAGCAGCGCGTCCTCCCCGGCCTGCGCCGTGTCGTAGGAGCGCAAGAGGTCCCCCGTTTGGGTGTCGTACACGAACGCGCGCCCGGTGTCCCGACCGGCCACGAATAGCCGCCCCTGCTCGTCGACCTTCATGCCGGTGACGGTGTCGCGTCCGTCGGCCCCCGGGCCGGCGAACACCTCGAACTCCCCCGGCTCGTCGATGTTGGCCCGGAAGATGCTGCCGTCCTGGGTGCTGCCTACGTACAGGTCACCGGAGGCGTGGTCGCAGGCGATGCCCTCCGGGAAGACCTCATCGCCGGGCAGGGTGAAAGCCGCGTCCTGTGTCTCGCCGCCGCAGGCCACCGCGGTGAACAGCACAGTCGAGGTGAGCAGGGTGGCTCTAATTCGTCCCATGAATCGAGGCTAGGTATCAAAGTATCTGTGGGGAAGTAGGCACCTTGAAGTGACCGAGTCACCATCGGTAGTCTGAATAGATGACGAACTCGACTGTGTGGCGCCTGCCAGAAGGGGTGGCGGCCAACGTCTATGACCAGCGCTGCGCGTCCCGGCAAGCCCTGGACCGCATCGGCGACAAGTGGACGACATTGATCACCGGGGCCTTGTCGGCAGGAACGTTGCGCTTCAGCGAGCTTCGCCGGGCCGTCCCAGGGGTGTCACAGAAGATGCTGACCCAGACCCTGCGCAGCCTGGAGCGTGATGGGCTGGTCGAACGCCGCCAACACCTGACGATCCCGCCGCGGGTCGAGTACACCCTGACCGCCCTGGGGGCGGGTTTGGAGGGACTGCACCTGCAGATCCGCACCTGGGCGGAGGCCAACATCGAGGCCATCGAGACCGCCCGGTTGCAGTACGCCGAACGCCGCACCCCCGACGATCAGGCGCTCGTCACCGGCCGAACACAGGGTCGGCACGGAGAAGCCGCGTCCGGGAATCGGTGAGCCCAATTGGTCATTGCGCCGGCGCTGACAGTGTGCAAGGGGACGGTCGTCGGCCGGCCGCAGGCCATCCAGGTCGACAGCGGACGCTCCGACAGCCCGCGCCGGCAGCCGCGGACCACCCACCGGCGCTCGCC
>JBGSWT010000048.1:0-5492 GCA_041751815.1 Pseudonocardiaceae bacterium | reverse complement strand
GGCTTCATCGCGGTCAATGACGGCCCCGCGATGGCTCGCAACTGGCCCGCGTCAACGGACAACTGGTCGGGGTGGCGGGATTTGAACCCACGGCCCCTCGCTCCCAAAGCGAGTGCGCTACCAAACTGCGCCACACCCCGTGCACCGGTTGGTGCAGGGCGCAGCTTACGCGACAGCCAGGATGCCCGCGTCGGCCCACGGGCACATGGTCCCGTAGAGAATCTGGTACCAGGTAGGCTGGGCCCGCTCCGTCGCCACGGGGCATGCGGGCGTAGCTCAATGGTAGAGCCCCAGCCTTCCAAGCTGGCCATGCCGGTTCGATCCCGGTCGCCCGCTCCACACCCTCCACCAGCCAAGCCGGCGACCCGTCCCGATCATGGGAAGAGCCGCCGTCGGCGTTCGTGCCATTAACGTGCCATTAGGCCACCGGGACCATCGCCCCTACCGCATCGTCGTCGCCATCCTCGTCGGCCTGGCCCCCACCGCCGTTGCTTTCGGAGACCTCGGTCCGACCGGATTCGACCAGCGCGCTCATCGCGTCCGCGATGCTGCGGTCACGGGCATTGGTGGCGTGCTGGTAGATCAACGCGGCACGCATCGAGCCGTGACCCATCCGGTGCATCAGCTCCCGCGTAGTCGCACCCGAACCCGCGGCCAGGTGGTTGCCCGTGTGTCTGAGGTCGTGGAAATGGAACCCGGCCGGGAGCCCGGCTGCCACGACCATCGCTGGCCACTTCGTGCGGCGGCCGAAGTTCCCGCGGCGAAGCACCGCGCCCTTCTCACCCCGGAACGCCAGACCCTCAGGCCCTGGACCTGCGTACTGCTCGATGTGCCGGCGCAGCTCATCGACGAGGACGATCGGCAGGGAGACGCTCCGAACACCTGCCGCCGACTTGGGCGGACCGGACTGAATGGCGCCTCTATTCAGCTGCGCCAAGCGCCGTCGGACGTGCAGCACGCGGCCGGTGAGGTCGACGTCATAGCGTTGCAGTGCGATCAGCTCGCCCCACCTCAGGCCGGTGAACGCCGCAGCCAGCACCAGGACTCGGAACCGATCGGGCATACGCTGGGCGAGCGCGTAGACCTGCCGGACGCTCGCAGTCGGTCGCTCGTCGGCCCGATACTCCCCGGCGCCCTTGATCCGGCACGGGTTGCGTTTGATCCGTCCATCATCTACGGCCGTGTTGAGAACCGCCCTCACCAGCCGATACGCCTTGACCGTCCGGTCCTCCGACCGCCCGTCGCGCAACAGCGCAGCGCGCCAGCTCCGGATTGTGTCTGTCGACAACTCAGCTAGCTCGACCTGACCGAGGTACGGCTCGATGTGATGGCGCCACAGGCTCAGGTACTCCTCCCGGGTCCGCTCCCCCACCCGGTGCTCTGTGATCCAGCGCGCTCCAAACTCACGAAACAGCTCCCTGCCCTTGAGCGGGTCTGACCAGTCCCCGCGCAATGTCTCCGATTCGATGAGCGTCAACCATTGCTCGGCGTCACGTTTCGAACCGAATGTCTCTGGTGCCGTGCGCATCAGGCCATCCGGCCCGAGGTACCGAGCCTGGAATCGACCCGAAGCTAGCTTGCGGACGTTACCGAACCGGCGGTGTCCCTTCTTGTTCGCCATCACGCCACCTGCCCGAGGTGCCGCTGGACCGTCACCGTGGTGATCGGCTCGACACGGCCGGCGAGCAACCACTCATCGAGGTCGGATAATGCGAAGCGCACGTGTCGCCCGACGTGGTGAAAAGCGATTCGCCGCTCTGCGATCAGGCGCCGCACGAACCGCTCGGAGGTGTTCAGATAAACGGCTGTCTCCGGCACGGAGAGGTACTTCTGCACAGTTCCCCCCTCTCTCTCAGGCGGCTTGATCGCTCGTTGCCGAACAGTTGTCGGGTGGTTCACCGACAGCCAGTTGCGCGGCGACATATTCGGCGCGCCATCGCTGTCGTTCGGCGACGGCGTGCAGCAGCAGCACGGGCCGGGGTGGCACGTCGGGATCGGAGGGTGCGGGGCGTTCTCACATGTAAGGCCGTCGTCAGCGCCGTGCGTGGGCCGGATACCGGCAGCTTCGAGGAGTTGCCGAACAAACGCGCCGCGCTCGGCCCGGTGATCATCCAGCGTCTTGTTCGACCACTTCCGCGAAACCAGGACGCGACGGCCCGCGATGCCGAGGTGTTCAGGTCTGTGGGCCTTGCCCTTGCACCGCCCGGGTGTCATGGAGTGCCGGGCGCCGTGAGGTTGGATGCCGTACAGGAGCCACACCGGGCACCGTGGCGAGCACGGGGTGACCTGTAGCTCGGCGTGCAACCGCCGGGCGTGATCGCGTTGGGCGTCGGTGGCGTGCTCACCGAGTCCAGCGGCCTGCCCGATGCTCTTGGCCAAATATTTCGTAATAGGTAGCCGACGTGGCGGCCAGCTTCTTCGGTGCCGCCGAGGATGCCCTTGACGTGCACTTGGGTGCCAATGCGGACGACGTGCGCGGGTTCGGTCAGCTCCTCACACGCCTGGTCCCAGGTCGGCAACGGCGCCCGGGTGTCGGGGTCGGTGAAGGCTTTGGCGCGGGTATCCCACACCGGCAGTCGCTCTCCGCCGTAGAGAAGCTGGTCGTGGGCCGGCCACCACACTTGGTGATACGTCGCGGCGGTGATGGCCCGCAGCTCCGCTCGGGGAATCGCGCCGCGGATGGCGGCGTGGAAATGCGGCGCACCACGTTTCTGCGGTTCAACGGTGCCGAAGTACTGCACATCCCAGCCCACACAGCGCCGGGTGTTCTGCCAAAACCGATCCAACAAAGCGGGGAAGTGGATGGCGTCTCGCGCGGCGCGGCGGTAGTCATATCGATCGGGATCCACCGCGGCGCCCTGGCTGTCCACTTGGCCGTAGGAGTCCAGGGTGAGGGTGAGAAAGGTGGAAGGCCGGTAGCGGCCGGCGAACACCCGCCCCACCGTGCGTTTGTCCACGGGTCGCCGGGGCAGATCCGGTGCGTCCTGCCGACGGCGTGTGGAGCGCTTCACCGGCTTGGGTGGTGGATCCACCGGCGTCAGCCGGCCCCGCACTCCCAGCGACCGCAGCTCGACATCCAGTTCGGCCACGGACTCAGCAATCTGCTCACAGGAGTCCTCGTCACCCACAGCGCGGCACTCGGCATGCGCGGCGATCAGGTCCGCTCGGGCACCCAGCAATTCCTTCTGCTCGGCGGTCGGTTGCGCCCGGTCGGTGACCGGCTCGTGGTCGAGGTGCCAGCCTTGGCGGCATTGCACCATCCGCAACCGCCGGGCCTTATCCGCACATGGCCGGCATTGATCCTCCCTCGTAGACCCGCAAGCGACGGGAACGACCTCGGTCCGGCCGGTAGTGGTATCGATGCGGCGCATCGCCAATGGCCGTACGCACACGCCGTGCTCCTCGGCGATCGCTAGGGCCACGTCAGTGCTCAGCGGGAGCACCCGCTCGTTGTGCCCGGGTCAGCGAGGCCTGATCGACACTGGCCGGTTGGGCAGTGATCATCACGCCACCTCCCCAGCGCAGAAGCCCTCCAGCAAAACGGTGGTCACGCCGCACCTCCCCGCGTCGACCCGCTCGGGCCGGTGGGTTTGGTGGGAAAGGGCAGCACCGCCGTGTCATGGCGGACTGGGCCGGTGACGAACGCTTCGAGTTGCTTGATGGTCTCGTCGGGCACCCAGCCCGCCCGGATGCGCAGGGGTTCGCGGATGCCTTCACCGACCACGTACCCGACACCGGCCTCGGACTCGCCGATCCGGTTGGCCCACGCGCCCCGCTCATAGGCCTGCTCACCCAGCACCATCCCCACATGGGATTTCGCCGACACCCACAGGCACACCCGCCGCGGGAACAGCTCTCGGACCGGGACGGTGTCCTTGTGGGCTCCTGGACATCCCTCTCTGTCAGGCTTGTCTGAGACACCTTGGTGTTAGCGGTTCACTGCAGAGGGCGTGATCGGAGACCCTGGTGTTTGTGTCAACGGAGGAGCGTGGCGGCGGAGTTGCCGGCGGCGGGCGGGGTGAGTCGTCCTCGCCGTCGGGGCCGCGGTCGGCGGAAGGACCGTCGCCGCGTCCGGTGCGTCGCTCGTTTAGCCCGGAGTACAAGCTGGCGATCGTCACGGAGTATGAGAACGCGCCGAATGGGGAGAAGGGTGCGATCCTGCGTCGGGAGGGCCTGTATTCGTCGCATGTGATTGAGTGGACCCGCGCCCGTGATGCGGGGGCGTTGGAAACGACGGCTGACTCCCGGCGGCCGGAGAAACAGCCGAAGCGGTCAGTGGAGGCCGCCGAGTTAGAACGACTCCGGGTTCGGAACGCGAAACTCGAAGCCGAGTTAAAGAAGACCCGGACCGCGTTGGACATCATGGGAAAAGCTCACGCGCTCTTGGAGCAGCTATCCGAGAGCGCGGACGACCAGCAACCACCGATGCCGCCGAAGAAATCATGAACACCGCGTTCGGTGAGTTGCGTGCCGTGGAGATGCCTATCACCGTGGCGTGCGCGTTGACCGGACGGTCCCGGGCTACCCACTATCGGCGGGTCGACCCGCTCGGGGGGGCCGCGCTGGGACCGGTGCACGGACCCTGGTTGGCGCGCGGGCTGCCGCCCTCGACGATCACCAGTGAGGAACGGGCCCGGGTCCTGGCGTTGTTGAACTCCGAGCCCTACCGGGACCTGGCGATCCCGCAGGTGTGGGCACGGGAGCTCGACGAGGGTCGCTACTGGTGCTCGGAGTCGAGCATGTACCGCATCGCCCGCGACGCCGGGCAGAGCAGGGAACGGCGGACCCAGGCCAGCCACCCACCCCGGGTCCGGCCCGAGCTGGTCGCACACCGCCCCAGCGAGGTGTGGAGTTGGGACATCACCGCGTTGAAAGGACCGCAGAAAGGACAATGGTACAAACTCTACGTCATGCTGGACATCTTCTCCCGCTATGTCCCCGGGTGGCTCGTCGCCCACGCCGAGGACGCGGTCGTGGCGAAGGACTTCCTCGCTGACGCGGTGGCCCGTAACCTGTCCATCCCGCACACGATCCACGCCGACCGTGGCGGCTCAATGACCTCGAAACCGGTCTCCGCGATGATGATCGACCTCGGAATCCTCCGCTCACACTCCCGGCCCCGGACATCGAACGACAATCCCTTCTCCGAGGCGCAGTTTAAGACCCTGAAATACGTGCCCGACTTCCCGGACCGGTTCGGCTCACTGGCCGACGCACGCGCGTTCTGCGACCGGTTCTTCCCCGCCTACAACCACGAGCACCGCCATTCCGGGATCGGCATGCACACCCCGGCCTCAGTCCACTTCGGAACCGCAACCGACATCCGCGCACGACGCCAGGCCACCCTCGACCGCGCCCACGCACAACACCCCGAGCGGTTCAACCGCCGACCCCAGCCGCCAAGCCTGCCCGAGCAGGCATGGATCAACCAACCCATCCAGCAACAGCCAACTCAGTAAGATCCACTGTCTCATTTGACTTGACAGCTACCG
>JBGSWT010000047.1:0-1887 GCA_041751815.1 Pseudonocardiaceae bacterium | reverse complement strand
GCCGCGCCACCCGAGCCCTCGCCGCGCTCCGCCGCCGCTGGCTGGACGTGCGGAGGTAACCGCGCTTGTGCGGGATGGAAGAATCCAGCTCATGGAGCCGGCGCTCGCCACCGCAGCGCGGTGGGCTCGGCATCACCTCGCACACCTTCTCAGGACCTCGCATACGCCCGGACCTGTGCGAGGACCCCACACGGTGTGCGAGGTGGGGCGGTGCCCAGAACGGCAGCAGCAGCCAGCGGGTGTGGACGACGATCGTCTCGGTGGCTTCGGCGAGGCCGCCGAGGAACGACAGTGAGCGGCAGCAGCGCCGTCCCGTTGACGTAGTAGGCGAGCAGGACCAGCAGGAACGGCCACAGCGGCCCGCCGGCGCCGATGACCACCCCGACCACCGTGGCGCCGTAGACGGTGAAGTCGGCGGTGATGTCGAAGAACCCGCCCATGGAGCTGAGGCTCGACTCGACTCCGCATAAGCCTGACATGATCGCGTGGTGGCCACTTCGTAGCACGCTGACGATCATGAAGCACGGTTGGAGTATTGGTATCAACGGTCGACTCGGACGACTCATACGGTTGGGCTCTCTGGGAAAAGATCGTAACGCAAGGTATGGTTAGCCCATCCTTGACGGAGGGCCACTCGCAGGTGGGCGGGAGGGTCCTGACTATGGGGGAGGAAGCTAGCCCCACGGGGAGTTCGCCCGGGTACCCGTTCATTGGTCGGCAGGCTGAGCTAGAGGTCATCACCAATGGCTTGAACCGGCTGGCGAGCGACTGTGGCGGCGTGGTGGTCATCGAGGGTAGGCCTGGTATTGGCACTTCGCGGCTGTTGGGAGAGGCACTGCTGCGGGCTGGCTTTGGGATGCCTGTGCTGCATGCGATCGGCGGCGGTCACTGGCTCACTGAATTTCTCACTCATAATATCCGCAGCCCTCATGACGCCGTCGCTTCGATCACTGAGTCGTGCGAACGTCTTGCCGGTGCGGCGCCGTTCGTGCTGTTAATGGAGGACCTGGATCGAGCTGACCCGAAGACCCTGGACGTGGTGCAGGCGGTGGTATCGGGCCTGGGGAGGCTCCCAGTCTTGCTGGTGGTGACCACGCGGCCGGCACCGCGACCGCCGGTGGTTGACCGGTTGCTCATGGACTGGGTCGTCGGTGGGGCGGCACATCTGCGACTGCGAAGCTTAAACCCGGCCGAGACGATGTTACTCGCCACGGCTGTTGCCGAGACGGATCCGGAGGCTGCTCGTCCGCTGCTCGACCGCACTGGCGGCAATCCTCAGCTCATTGTCGGACTGATTAGGGCGCTGGCGGTGGACGGTGTGCTGGCCGATAGTTCGAAAGTGCCATCAGGCCTGCCTGTCCGGCTGCGCCCCTTGGTGCTCAGCTGGCTCGCCTGTCTGCCCCGTGCCACGGTGGATCTGCTGCGCGTCGCTGCCGTACTAGGGCCGAGGTTCGAGGTAACGCACCTAGCCCGGATTACGGCCAAGCCGGTGGTTCGGCTCCTGCCCGCGCTTGAGGACGCCCTGCGGGCTGGGGTGCTAGAGCACGCCGGTGCTCAGCTGACGATCCAACCGGAGTTTCTCCGCGAGGCGCTGTACGACGACATCGCCCCGGCTATCCGCAAGGCGCTGCACACCGATGTGAGCCGGGCATTGACCAAGGCGGGTGCACCTGCGTCGACGGTGGCCGAACACCTCGTTCGGGCAGGCGCGCCGGGCGATGCCCAGGTGCTGAGATGTCTGCAGATTGCCGCGCAGAACACCTTGCTTGGCTCACCGCCCGCCGCCGCCGACCTACTCCACAAGGCGATCGAGGGGGCTGGGTCAGGGCTCCGCGATGCGTTGTTGGCTGACTTGGTTGTGGCGCAGCTGTGGTCGGGCCACCCTGG
>JBGSWT010000046.1:0-2389 GCA_041751815.1 Pseudonocardiaceae bacterium | reverse complement strand
CGCGGCCAGCACATCGGCCAGCAACCCGTCTGGCACATACTCCGACCAGCGCACCGGCTCCACGACACCAGGCTGGTCCTCGACCAGGCAGTCGATGACCTCCGCAGGCGGCGCGATAGTCGGTGGCGGCGGCCACTCCAGGGGACTAGCATCGAACATGTGTTCGATTATATGTCCGACTGGGCGCGGGGGCAACGCATCCGGCTGAGTTCGGCACGGTGTGCAGGGGGAGTAATGGCCATCGTAAGGAGCTGGCTAGTCAGTGGAGCTGCCAGTTCGGCGCAGGCCGGTGATGAGTACGGCCGCTAGTGTCAGGTATATCAAGGCGGTGACGAGGCGCGCGGTGGCGGTGAAGCCGGGGCCTGCGGTGACGGGGGCCGCGCGCGAGTACACGGATCGCGGTGAAGTGCGGCGTCGAACGGTGCTGTAGTTATCGGTTCTCCTCGACGTCGCTGCCGGCTGCTGCAGGCAGCAGCGACTCTGTGGATGCGGCGGTGCGGTGGACATCGCGGCCGTGCATGCCGGGCTCTGGGCCGATACCCCAGCTGATCACCCGGCGCGGGTGGATCCGGATGATTTCGGGGCTGGTGTAGTTCGACGTCGGCTCCTGGTCGACGAGCGCCTCCGCATGCCCGCGGATCTCCACCCCACGCACCGTCCAAGGACTGCGGGAGATTAGATCATCGACGACCAGGGACACCGCGCCGTTGGCTGCGACGTTGTGGAACTTCCGGGTGGCACCGAGCGCGCGGCCGGTGATATCGATGGTCCCGTTCTGCTCGTCGTAGCTGAAGCCCACCGGACTGTTCTGCAGTGATCCGTCCGGACGTCGGGTGGCCAGGCGCCCGAGCGGCTGGTCCGCGAGGTAATCGCGTTCTGCCGAGGTTAGTGTCATGACGCGATTGTTCGACCTGAACTAAAGTTAAGGTCAAGAGGGAATCTCCGGCCATGTCTGGCACGTGACGCTGACGTGCTGGCGACGTCAGAGCATGGTCAGGTTGATCGACGCTGCGGCGAGTGTGGCGGAGGCGCTGCCTACCACCGGCCGGCCGTGGCCGAAGCAGGCCACGTCGGCGTCGAGCTCCGTGAGGGCGCGGAAGGAGGCCGCGGCGCGGTCGCGGTCGAGGTTGAAAGGGCCTAGAACGATCTGACCTTGATGTTCGGCAACGGTGTCGCCGGTGAAGAGCACCCGTGGTCGCTGCAGGAACAGTGCCATGCTGCCGTCGGTATGACCGGGCGTGGCGACGACCAGCGCTCCTGTGGCGATGTCGAGGACTTCTCCGTCGACCAGCTCACGATCGACCCGGCATGGCGGTGCTGGAGGCAGAGCGTAGGCGACCTGGGCATGCAGCGCGCGTTCCGCGTTGGTGAAGTTCGGCGCAGGTCCGGCCTGCTCACCACGGATGATCGGCGCATCCTGGACGTGGGCCAGCACCTCGACGTCGCCCCATCCAGTGACTTCGGCGGCACCACCTGCATGGTCGTCGTGGAAATGCGTGAGGATAAGCCGGTCGACGTCCATGGTGCCCAGGCCCAGCTCAGCCAGACCCGCACGGAGCTCCGGTCCGGAGCCGGCTGAGCCGGCGTCGATGAGGGTGACGCCGGTCTCGTCGCGCCACAGGTAGACCTGCCAACCGCCCGGGGTCAGCAGGTGCAGGTTTGGCAGCAGTTCCGCGGTGCCCATAATTCGCACCGTATGACGTAAGCCAGGCGGGAGGATGCCGGTTCGCCCAGGGCGCACGGGCATGGCCAGCCGGTTAGGCCTACCACGAGCAGCCGGCGTCTTCGTGGCCGAGTGGAAACGCCCGGCGGATGCCCAAGGCCGGCTTCCTGACCCGCATTCACACGTTAGGTCAGCAGGCGAGGTGCCGCACAGAACGGCAAGACGCGCGACCACAGCCCTCCTTGAACTCGCCGCGCGCTAGGCACAAGCCGCGTCGGGCGGTCCCACGGTCGGGGCTTGCGGGTCGAGAGTGTGCCTGCTGAAGCCGACCAGGTAGCGGCAGCCGCGGTAATCGATGATCTCGATCTGCTCGGGCGTGGTGAACCGCACGTCGCGCGGGCGCGAGGTTTCGTCGAAGCCGCGCCACAGCAATGTGTCTCGAACGGGCCAGCGCCCGCGGGTGCGGACGTGCACGTCGGGACGGGCGCCGATGCCGAGCCCATCGCCCTCGATGACAACGGCTTCGTGCCGTCCATCGGGCGCGACGATCCGGGCGATGATGCGGCCCCCGTTCACCACGTCGACGTAGATCCACGCCAGAGTGACGACTCCGGCGAGGACCACCCCCGCCCCGGCCATGAGGGCAGTGAGTGCACGCCGCGGCACCACCGCCCCCAGCGCCGCGAACGCCACCACAAGCACCACGCCGAGCGCCAACGGCGCAGC
>JBGSWT010000045.1:0-2667 GCA_041751815.1 Pseudonocardiaceae bacterium | reverse complement strand
TCTCGGCGGCCGTGCCCGCTGCGAGGAGCGCGCTGTCGGCGAGCGGGGCGATCACGAACTCGCCTTGGCGCAGCGCGTTCGGCGTCGCTGCGGCGACGAGCGCACCACCTCCGCCGGCCAGTTCGGGCACGTACTTGTGGATCGTGGTGCGGAAGCCCCCGAGCGGCTTGGTGATGGAGCCAGTCGCGTTGTCCGAGTCGGACAGTGCTACCAAGACGACCTGCCGCGAGAAGCAGGCCCAACCCGCTATCCAAGCTAACCTTATCCACCGGGAGTAGCGAGGATTGCAGTCAAGGAAAACAGCAAAACAAGACCCCTTGCTCGATGTACCGCCTAGCCCAGTTGGTGATCTGCTAGGTAAAGAGCTTCGCGATGACGTCGCCAGACAGCAGTAGGTTAGTCACCCGCTTAGCCCCTTCCCGCGGTGTACTGCGGTTCATTGGCGCCGCCTGAGGTCGGCGTGAAACGCACGCGCGGATGTGTAGGCGGCGACGAAACCGTCCCGGCAGTCCCGTAGCAAGTTAGTGGCGGCTGGTAGCCGTTTGGCCGGGGTAACGTCGGCGCCTGCACGAAGCAGCCGGATCCGGTCGCAGTGGTGCGCGGGAGCGCCCAGCAGATCAGTGAGCGTTAGCAGCGCATCGATGATCTGAGTGAGGAGGGCCCCGAGTGCGATCAGCTCCTCGCGACCCAGCACTGTCTTCGGTAGCGCCCGGTTGACTTGATGGAAGGCCTCGACCACCCGATCGAGTTGCTCGACTGGATCACTGCTGGTGACAGATGACGACACCGACACGGCGCTGCGCCGCCGGTGGCCAGATATCCCGGTGGTCATGACTTGAACGGCCGCGAACCAGGCCCCTGCGAAAGCACAGTAGGAGCCTCCACGGGCAACGCGGTCAATGCCGGGTGCACTGGTTGCACAACTCCTCCGCCCCGGACCGCTCCACCCTTCGAGCCCAGATCTGTCGGCCCTTCCACTCGCACGTTGCGACTGATCTTCGGACCTCAACTGCCAACGTCGTGACCATACAACGGATGGGAGGTCTGGATCTGGCTGCGAGTCGACGCGGACCCAAATAGGTTGTTAACGGCGAATGTCCGCCATGCGATGTGCCAGCATTGGCCGTTCGGCGCAGAGGTGCTCGTTCGCTGCGGTATCGGTCGTCGGTACACGGCGCGGATGGGTGATCCGAATCGCGAAACGAATGGTGTCGTTTGCCACGATCATGGGACCAGGGTTTTTGCCACTGATGGGACCACCCGGCGTGGCCTCCCGCCTTCCGGTTGTGCGGCCGTTGTGGTCGCCGCATGGCCTAACGGGAGGTGTCCGTGATCGAAGTGAAGAGACCTTGCGGCTGTGGCTGGAGGGCCGGTCGCTGCGTGAAGTGACAGCGCTGGCCGGGGCGGCTTGGCAGACCATCGCCGGGCAGCACGAACAGGTCGGGGATGTGCGCGAGGAAGTCACTCGACCTGCCCGATCACCGGGCGCAGCACGTCCATCGTCGGCTCACGGTAGCCCGGCTGACACCGAAGATCGCAGCGGCGAACTCCTGGGTCATGGAAGCAGTTCACCGGCGGCAGCCCCAATACCCTTGAGCCATGCGGGAGACCTTCCACGCCGAACTGACCGCCGTGGTGGGCGAGCTGGCCAGGATCGTTCTGGTGGCTGGGCAGATGATGACCAACGCCTCGATCTCGCTTCATCAGGCCGACCTAAGGCTCGCCGAGTTTGTCATTTCCCGCGCGGACGAGATGCAGGCAGTGTGCGACGACATGGATCAGCGCTGTCTCAACCGGCTCGTCGTGCAAGCGCCGATGGCCACCGACCTGCGGGCGGTGGCCGCGGCCATGCATGCGATGCGTGACCTGATGAGGATGGGCAACCTGGCCCAGCACATCGCGGAGATCGCGCGATTGAAGCACCCGATGGCGTCGATCCCGGTTGGTGCCCGCCCGGTGTTAGCGCGGATGGGTGTGCTGGCCTCCCGCCTGGCAGAGGACGCCGCGGCAGCGATCGAGAGCCAGGACCCGATGTCCGGTGACCGGCTGGCCGAGGCAGACGGCGAGGTGAACGCGTTGCGCCGGCGGGTTTTCCAGATCTTGTTCTCCGAGAACTGGTCGCACGGGGTGGAACCAGCGGTGGACGCCGCGCTGATTAGCCGCTACTACGAGCGCTTCGGCGACCATGCGGTCGCGATCGCGCGCCAAGCCCGCTTTCTCGGCACCAGGCTGCCACCTCAACCGTGATGTGGTGGCGCAGATTCCACGCGTGTGGTGGTGTCGCCGCACCGCGGTGCCCAGCCGCCAACGCGCTGGCACTGCCCACGCCGCGTGCGGATTCACCGTGTGAGCCAGGTGGTGTTCTTGGGCTTGCGCATCTGCTTCCACGTCGACGGAAGGTTGCTCTCGGCTCGCTCGGCACGGGCGGTCTCGGTTGCGTACATGAGGCCGTAGGTGAAGCCGTTACCGCCTTCGAGGTGGGCTTGGGCGGCGAGCTCGCGCAGCACTGGCCGCG
Source organism: Pseudonocardiaceae bacterium (assembly GCA_041751815.1). Lineage (GTDB taxonomy): Bacteria > Actinomycetota > Actinomycetes > Mycobacteriales > Pseudonocardiaceae. The sequence continues at coordinate 152 of JBGSWT010000045.1, read as the reverse complement.
ACACAGCGGTGTCCTGGTGCTCCCCGAGCAGTTCCTGGACGGCCTTGAGGCGCTTGCGCAGCCGCGCCGCCGGCTTGCCCACTGTGGGCTCGACGGCCTCGTTGGCATAACGCAGCCGTTTGGCGACCTTGCGGGTCTCGTGGAGCGCCAGG
>JBGSWT010000044.1:0-6307 GCA_041751815.1 Pseudonocardiaceae bacterium | reverse complement strand
GTCGGGTATCCAGGCGCTGGACCGCACCCAGCCGCTGCTGCCGATCGACTTCGGCAAGACCCAGAAGCGCACGTTCGACTACGCCCGGATGGGGACCACGGATTTGTACGCTGCGATGGATATCCGGACGGGTAGTGTGATCACTTCTTTGTCGCGGACTCACGCGACTCCGGATTTTCTCCGGCTGATGAAGAAGGTCGTCGCTGCCTACCCGGGCCAGAAGGTCCATGTGGTCCTCGACAATGCGTCCGTACACCTGTCGGATGATACCGAGAAATGGCTTGTCAAGCAGGACGGGCAAGTCGTCTTTCACTTCACCCCTACGGGGGCGTCGTGGATGAATCAGATTGAGATCTGGAACGGTATCATCACCCGGAAGCTGATCCGGTGTGGCACGTTCAGCTCGGTGAAGGCTCTTGACCGGGAGATTGAGTCGTTCGTCAAGCACTGGAACAGTGATTGCAAGCCCATCAAGTGGACAGCAACCGCGGAGGAGATCATCGACAAGGTTCGCGCTATCACGGCCCACATGGAGGCTCTCCTGCGTGCCACCGAAATCGATGATGTAGCCCGCCGAGCGGCGTAAAGTTAAACATATTTATCTACACTAGAGTCCTCGAAATCGAAGAGGACTGGCAAGCAGCCGTGTTCACGCCCTGTGCAGTACACCGTGCCTTCGATCGTGGAATGTTCGGTGATTTCGGTGAACCCAGAGTGGGTTGGGCCCCTCGACGGTGAAGTGGCGGTTGACCAGGTCGCTGCTGAGCTCCGCGGTGGGGTCACGGTGGGTGCAGCCGCGACGTCGTCGCCGGTAGAGGCCCTGGATGCCGGCGGCGCGCATCAGCCGGGCGACTCGCTTGATATTGACCGACAACCCCAAGCCGAGCGTCAACTCGGCGTGCAGTCGCGGGTTAGCCGTAAGTACCGCGGGAATCGCTGTGAATTTCCTCGATCTGTTTGAGCAAGTATTCGTTCGCATGTTGGCGTGGTGAGGCGGGCCGGCCGAGCCAGTCGTCTTAGCCTGATCGTGACACGGTCAACACCCGACAGGCCACCGCGACATCAATATTGTCGTCGGCGAGTTCACAGACCAGCGGGTAGGTCAGTTTGGGAGCAAGTTCTCCCGGGCGGAATACGCAGCGGCGCGTTTAAGAATATCCACCTCAAGCTCAGTCGACGCTTATCTCGCCGCAGCTGCGCGAGCTTCTTTTATCGCCGCTGGCCAGTCGCGTCTCACTACCACGCTCATCAGCGTCGGCCTGCGCCAACCAATTCCGTAGACACGACTCCGAAATCCGTAAGTCCTTCGCCAACTCAGCGATCAACTTGGCCCTGTGGGTGTCCGAAACTGCGCACGCAGCCGGCGACCTGTTGCTCGGTCGCTGGCGGGAGGCCGGCGTGATCTATCGATGGCGCTTCGGTTGATCTACTTGATGTTCTCCAAGCTCGTGGGCTGGATGGTGCTGCGCGCCCGATCCGACACCACGAACGAGATCGAGATCCTGGTCCTGCGCCACCAGCTCGTCGTGCTCCCACGACGCGCGCCACGGCCGCAGATAAGTTGGACCGACCTCCAGAGGCAAAGCCGACGGATTTACAGGCTGGCGTCCTCACGCGTCTACCAGCAGCAATAGCGGGCACCACCCTATTCCGGCACCTATTCGGGGTGTTGCGGTCCCACCGCCTGACCGTCCCGTTCCCTGGTCATCGACCAGGGGGGCGGGCAGCATGCAGTGCAGTGCGCCTGAGCGGTCCTCCAGCCGATGAGGGCGTGCGGCTGCAGCAGCAGGATGTACGGAGGAGCCACATGAGCACAAACTTACTGCTGGACGCCGGCACGTTGGCCGCTTCGTTCCTGGCCCTACCGATCTCCATCTGGGGGCTGTTTGTTGCTCGACGCGCATTGAATGTGTCGAACAGCGCCGCAGACAGCGCGCGCAGGTCAGCCGAGAGCGACGAGCGACTCGCGAAGATAGAACTAAGTAGGTGGGCCAATGAGATGCGCCCGGGGCTCACGGTCTCGCTACTCGACAGCGGTGGCAAGATGGCACTGTTTGTGCTGAATAAGGGACAAACCGACTTGGATTTAGTCACTCTGGCAGTCACGCCACCTTCTACCATGTTGTTCGGAAACAACGATTTCCTGTCGTCGTCTGAGCCTGGACGCACGTGGGGAAACAGCACTTACCTGGGGACCATGCGAAGGGGGGATTACCTGAGCGTACCCCTCAACCCCGAACTATACGCGAAACTTATGTTTCTTCGTGTTGCCTGCACCGTTAATGCGGAGGATCCCAAGGGCGGCTGGGAGACGCAATACCCCGTATTCGTACCTCGGCCACAGGTACCAGCAGGAGAGCACGGTCGCTTCATGACTTTCGAGACGGCCCAAGCGATCGCAGACCAGACCCGAGAACAACGGGCCAAGCTTGTCAAGTCGGCGCTCCTCGCGCTGCGGTCAACCGTCATGAACGACACGGTCATAAGCAGCGAGAAGTTCGGCTTGTTCGCTGCAATCATACGTAGACCTGATGATACCGATGAAGGAATCGCCGTCAAAATAGAGGTGGAGCTCTTGGAGCGTGACTTGCGCGAAGTACTGGATAAAGCCCAGATGATTGGACACAGCAGAGTCATGTTACTGTCGCCTGCCTTCAGCGAACGGATCGCCGCAGAGGCGAAGGCTCTGGCCGACCAGGCGGGCATTCAAATGGCATTGACCGTTTGGGAGGGGCCGGAGAGTGAACCAGCACTTAAGGCGTCGCTCGCGCAGCTACGGTGAACGCCACCCGGCACCTCAGACGTGATCACGCGCACCTCGTCCCGCCCCTCGATGCGCTTGGCGTACACCGAAGGAGAACTGCCACGCGCGGCCGCCCACTCGGCGACCCACGTCGGCTCCACTCCCCCGTTAAGCCACGTTGACACCGCGGCATGTCGTAGTCGTACGGCGCCGCGCAAGCGGCGACGCCGCCATTAGTGGCTTGTATGACTCAGGTGCCTACTGGCAGCAGGCGGTAGTCACGTACGGTGACCTCGGAAGAGTGCCCTGACTGTGACGGTTTCGGGTGAGCTTCGGGCTCGTGAGAGAGATAGTCGCTGGGGTCCGTCTCTCGAGCAGGCCCGGTTGAGGGAATTGGTGGCTGGCCCGGGTGCGGCCCGGGTGCGCCATAGCGCGTGGTTTGGCACTGTTGCATTGAGCGTTCGGTCCACCCGAACTGATCCTGTGGGTGCCGAAGAGGTCATCCACGTCATGCGACTTGGGCATATTCATGGATCAGCCCCCAGAGTCGGTCACGGCATTGGACACGTAGGTGGAGTGACGTGGCGGATGGGACAGGCCTGAGTCGGGCTGCTTGGCCCAGCGCGCGGTGCCGGGCGATGGTGGTTGAAGTGCACCAGATACTCGCTCAGCACCTGTTCGAGGTGGCGAACGAACCCACGAGGTCAACTCCTCGCGGTCAGAAGACGGCGGTTGACGATCAGCATTCGATCGAGCAGTTCGCGGCGTGCGGTGCCGACCCATCGTTCGGCGATCGCGTTCGCCCGGGGTGCTCGCACCGGGGTGCGCAGGATGCGGATGCCCTCACTGGCGAACACGGCATCGAAGGCGTCGGTGAATTTGCTGTCTCGATCTCGGATCAAGAACGTGAACTGGGCCGCGCGATCACCGAGGTCCATCACGAAGTTGCGCGCTTGCTGCGCAACCCAGCTCCATTCGGGTTCGCGGTGATGTCCAGGAGGTGGACGCGGCGGGTGGCGCGCTCTACGACGAACAGCACGTACAACCTCTGGAACAGCAGCGTCTCGACGCAGAAGAAGTCCGTGGCGAGAATGCCCTGGGCTTGAGCAGCGAGGAACTGTCGCCAGGTGGGTCCATCACGGCGAGGTGCCGGGTCCACGCCGGATCGCTTCAGGATCAACCACACCGTGCTGGGCGCAATCTGGTAACCGAGTCCGGCGAGTTCGCCCTGGATCCACCGGTCCCCCCAGGAGGAATTCTCCGCGGCCAGCCCCAAGCACCAACCGGCGCAACTCGCAAGCCGTGGAACAGCCGCCGGTGCGGCGGCGTCGCGGCTGGGCCCAGCGTCGGGCCACCAAGTCCCGATGCCACCGCAAGATTGTGCCAGGAGTGACAACCCGATGGCGTCGACCAGCTGGGACAGCAACCGGACCAGCGCCGCGAACACTGCCCGGTCCGCCCAGGACCGACGTGGCCTGCTCACCTGGCGACGCAGCACCGCCACCTCGTGACGGAGCACCAGGATTTCCGCGTTCTTCGCCCTCGCGCTCCGGACCAGCAGTCCCAGCCAAGCCATAAGCTGCCGGAAGATCAGATACAACAGTCGAACCGCCACGGCCAGCGATCATGCCCAACGACCATCGATCAGCGATACCGCAGGTCACCGACGTGGACGACCTGTTCGGCACCCACAGGGTACCTCGAAGATCGGGTCATTTCTCCATCCTCCACTCAGGACAGAGCCTCCATCAGACCCGGGGTGGTTCAGTTTGTGCTGGTGAAGGACGTGTGCGTAGTGGTCCAGTCCCCCCGCGGACTTGAACCCCCACAGCTGGGCTCGCATGAGTTTCACCCTGTGTGGTAGCTCAGAAACGTTCGGCTTGTGAACCCCTGTCCAGACCTGGCCGGACTTCCGAAGATCACAGGCACATGAGGGCTTGTTCGCTAGCATCTGGCCTGCTCAGGACGGTGTCGAGTGCGTCCGAGTCGGAAATCTTGTAGGCACACGACTTTGGGCGTGTCGCTGGATATGAGCTGCGGTGATTTGGTTGAGTTGTAGGCGTGTTCTTACGGGAGACGCGGCGGACCAACCGGGACGGCTCGGTGGTGTCCTATCTGCAGTTGGCGCACAACGAGCGGCACCCTGTCAGCGGGAACCCGGTAGCGAAGGTGATCCACAGCTTCGGGCGGGCCGACACGGTCGACCGGGCCGCGTTGGCCCGGTTGGTGGCGTCGATCTCGCGGTTCCTGACCCCGGAGCAGGCCGTGACCGCCGCGGCCGGGGTCGGTGAGCTCGGCGGCGGGGTCGAGGTGCTGGACTCCCGTCGTCTGGGGGCGGCGTGGACGCTGGATCGGGTGTGGGAGCGCCTCGGTGTCGGCGCGGCGATCCGCAGGGTCGCTACCGGCCGCCGGCTCGATGGTGAGGCGGTCGAGCGGGTTGTGTTCGCCCTGGTTGCCCAGCGTGCGTTGAAGCCGGGGTCGAAGTTGGCCGCGACCGACTGGGTCGCCAAGCGGGTCGCGATCGAGGGTCTGGCCGGCTTCACCGATGACCAGGCGTATCGGGCGATGGACTTCCTGCTCGACGCACTGGCCGAGATCGCCGATGAGATCTTCGGTTCGGTCGCGCACCTGCTGAATCTGGACTTGGACATCGTGTTCGTCGACACCACCTCGACCTACTTCGAGCTCGACGTGCCCGATGAGCTCGCCGACCTCCAAGACACCGTCGATGACGACGGGGTGAGCCGTCCGGTCGAGCAGGGCAAACGGTCCTTCGGGCACTCCAAGGACTTCCGCACCGACCTCCCGCAGGTGGTGATCGCGATGGCGGTGACCCGCGACGGTGTCCCGGTGCGGTGCTGGACGTTCCCGGGCAACACCGGCGACACCTCGATCATCCGCACCGTCAAACACGACCTGGCCGGCTGGAACCTGCACCGGATGGTCTGGGTCGCTGACCGTGGCTTCGCCTCCGTGGCCAACCGGGCCTACCTGACCCGCGGCGGCGGGCACTACATCCACGCCGAGAAGCTCCGCCACACCAACGGTGAGGCCGCCGCCGCACTCGCCCGGCCAGGCCGCTACCGCACCGTCGCGGGGAACCTGCGCGTCAAGGAGATCGCTGTCGCCCCCGGGGGAAAGGGCCACGGTGACGACGGGGCACGGGCGCTGCGGTTCGTGGTCTGTCACAACCCCGAACAAGCCGACCGCGACGCCGCGGTCCGCGACCGGCTAGTGACCCACCTCAACGACCTCATGACCGGTTCGGATGGCTGGACCGGACGACGTCGCGACGAACTGGTCGGATCCCTGAAGACCAAGCCGGGACTGCGCCGCTACCTGCGCCGCACCAGCGGTGGGCTGCTGCGCCTCGACGCGGCCGCGATCAAGCGCGAAGCCCACCTGGACGGCAAGTGGCTGCTGCGCACCTCCGATGTCACCTTGACCCCCGAGGACCTCGCCGCGGCCTACAAACAGCTCCTGCAAGTCGAACGCGGCTGGCGCGACATGAAAGGCGCCCTCGGCCTGCGCCCGGTCTTCCACCACCGCGAGGACCGTATCCGC
>JBGSWT010000043.1:0-19814 GCA_041751815.1 Pseudonocardiaceae bacterium | reverse complement strand
CCAGTATCACCCACAACACCGGGCCCCAGGTCGCCGAGAAGGTGTTGGTGAACACCACGAACGCCGCTGCCGCGATGGCGAACAGCGCGGTCGAGTTGACCGGGAGGATCAGCACTGCCGCACCGACGGCGAACAAGCTGGCCGACATGCCCACCAGACCGGCCAGCAGGACGGGTTTGCGGCCTCGCCGATCCACAATCTTGGATCGGACGACCAGCGCGATGGTGCCGATGTTCACCAGTCCGTTAAGGAAACCGAACAGCAATGCGGTGGTCTCGGACACCCCGAAGCCGGTGAGGATGGTCGGTGCGTAGTACACGATCGCGTTGATGCCGGTGATCTGCTGGAAGATGGCGAGCAGGGCACCTAGCAGCAGCAGCCGGCGCACCCAGGGGGCGGACAGCCGGGCGCCGGTGTGCGTGTCACGCTGCTGCCGTTCGAGCGTCGTGATCTCGCTGAGCTCCCGATCGGCGAGGTCGGGGTCGCCGCGCAAGCCGACCAGGACATCACGGGCCTGTTCGGGATGGCCACGCCGTACCAGCGATCGGGGAGTGTCGGGCATGGCGAACATCCCCACCATCAGCACGACCGCGGGGAACACGCCGATGAGCAGCATCCACCGCCACGAGCCGGTGAAGGCCAGCGCGTAACCGATGGCCGCGGACAGGGCCGTCCCTACGATGATCAGGTACTGGTTCAGGGAGGTGATCGTGCCGCGATCCCGGGCAGGTGCCATCTCGGCCAGGTACAGCGGCACGATCACCGACGCGATACCGATGGCCAATCCCAGGATGAAACGGAACAGCACCAGCCCGTTGACGGTCGGAGCCAGGCCGGTACCCAGGGCTCCGACAGTGAACACCACCCCGGCAACGAGCAGGATCCGCTGCCGTCCTTGACGATCAGCCGCGGGACCGCTGCCCAGCGCGCCCACCATTGCCCCGAGCACCGTGGCGCTGACCACGGCACCGGTCTGTAGGGGCGTGAGCGGCAGCTCGGCCGGGATGAACAACAGCGCGGCACCGATGATGCCGTTGTCGTAACCGAACAGCAACGCCGCCAAAGCGCCCAAGGCATACACGCGACGCGTGGTCACCCGGGATCGGAACGAGGATGCGACCATCAGCTACCTCCGATGGGATGGGGAATCAATGCGCTGTTCCCCGGCCAGCGCGTGGGCGATCTTTCTGGTGCTCGGGTACAACTCCCGGTAGAGGTCGTAGTAGCGCTCGTAGAGCGCGGCGGACTCCGGGTTCGGCTCGATCGTGGTCGAGATGGGATTCCACTGCGCCATATCTATTTGGCTCATGTCGGGTGACTGCCCGCCTTTAATATGGCCGATCCCGATGGCGGCCAGCAGCGCGTCACCGAGGCACGCACCTATCGTCTGGCGGGGCAGCTGCTGCGGGGTGTCCAGGACGTCGGACACGATCTGCGTCCACAGCCCACCCTTGGTCCCACCGCCCACCGCGACCAGGCGGTGAGCCTGGCCACCGGCGTCGCGCATCGCCTGCAGGTTGTGCCGCACCCCGTAGGCCGTGGCCTCCAAGGCCGCCCGGTAGATGTCCCCCCGGTTGTGCCGCAGGGTCAGCCCCGCCAGCACGCCGCGGGCGTCCGGGTCGAACAGCGGCGTCCGCTCGCCGGCGAAGTAGGGCAACATGAGCAGGCCGTGTGAACCGGGTGGCGACTGCTGGGCTTCCGCGACGAGTGGGTCGAACGACGACTCCCCGGTCAGCTTGCGGATCCATTCGGTGATCGCGCCCGAGGTCGCCATTCCAGCCGCGAAATTATGGGTGCCGGGAAAGGTGCCCACGGTGCCCCACAGATCCGGGCTGCGGCGCGGCCGGTCAAGCACCTCGACCAGGAACATGGTCGTCCCGTACATCAGCATCACGTCGCCGGGTGCGGTGACGCCGACGCTGGTGGCCTCGGCCCAGGCGTCGATCGTGCCCGCCACCACCGGCGTGCCCGCCGAGATGCCGGTTTGCTCGGCGACGCTGCCCTGCACCTCTCCGACCACATCCGAGGGCCAGTACAGCTGTGGCAGCTCAAGCCCAGGGGCGATCAGCTCGGTCCATTCCTCGATCCAGCGGTGCTCGACCGGGTCATACATCGGGGTGCACTGGCTCGCCGAGTGGTGGTCCAGGACGTAGCTGCCGGTGAGCCGGCGCACGATGAAGCTGCTGGCCATCAGAAAACGGCGGGTGGCGGCCCAGGTGTCGGGTTCGTTCGCGCGCAGCCACGCCAGCTTGGGTCCGACCGCTTGGGAGGTGAGCACCGACCCGCAGCGGTCCAGGATGGTCTGCCTGCCCAGCGCCTGGGTCAGCTCATCGATCTCGACCCGGGCGCGGGTGTCCACGCCGTACAGGATCGCCGGCCGCAGCAGCCGATCTTCGCTGTCCACCGGGAGCAGGCACGGGCCGATGCCACTGACGCCCACTGCGGCGATCGATTCGGGCACCGTTGCCGTCAGCTCCTTGCTGATCGCCGTGAAGTCCGCCCACCACACCGCCTGCGCGTCGTGCTCCACCCAGCCGGGGTGTGGCATCGACACCTCGTGTGCCCGGGTCGCGGTCGCGACGACGGTGCCGTCGGTGCGGACCAGCACGCCTTTGGAGCTGGCGGTGCCGATGTCGACTCCGAGCAGCAGCGAGCTCACTGGGCACTCACCGGGCTCCGCCCAGCCCGGCCCACTCGATGTCGAGCATGCGGCACACCGCGCGCAGCTCGGCCACGTGCTCGCCGGGCACGGCGTGGATGTGGTTGGCCCCGAAGCTGGACAGGAACTCGTCGGCCTCGACCTCCAGCCGAGTGAACGCGTGCGGCCACTCGAACGTCGACTGCCGAGCCAACGCCTCGTTGGTCGCGTCGTCGTAGGACTCGAACGCGCCGCGGGCGACATGCATCCGGTACCGGCCCTCGATCCGGGTCAGCCGGGCGAAGGTGGCGCGCCCGGGGGCGGCGAAAAACGACACCGAGGCGCCACCGGCGGGGAAGTAGAAGATCTCGGGGTAGAAGTGCACCGTGCGCAGGTTCTCTGCCGGGTCGTCACTGCGCGCGGCGTACCAGGTGGCGTGTTGCCCGGAATTGCACAGGTCCCAGATGTCGCGATCGGCGTGGTAGTGCCGCACGTCGGCGAAGAGCACCGGCGTGCCGGTGAGACCCTTGAGCAGCTGCATGGTGAGAGCCCCGTCCATATCGGACTCGGTGGCACACACCTGGGGCTGCTTGGGGCCCTCCCAGTCGTAGGGGTCGTTGAGGAACGCCTCGGTGACGTCCATCGTGGTGAAGTGCGTGGTCAGCTCCGGCTGGCCCTTGATCCCGCAGAAGTCGAGGTTCCACTCGTCGATCAGCTCCCGCACGGCGTGGTAGGAGCGGATCTGACGTTCGAGCAGCTCCTGCGTCAGCTGCTTGCCGTCGTAGTGCACTCCGGCGGCGTGGCGCTCCAGCCATTCCCGGCCGGCGGTCACCCGCGACTGCTCGACGGCGGCTGAGCGCCGCACGATCTCCCACTGGTCGATTTCCTCGACGTCCACCCCGAACGTGCTCATCCACTGATCGGTATCCGCCACCGCGGTGTACATCCCCATCGGGCGGCCACCAAACCGGCCGAAGGTGCTGCCCGAGAGCCTGGACACTGCCGCCGCGGCGCGAACGGTTTCCAGGACGCGGTCCCGCACGGCCGACTCAGTCACGTCGCCCCACACCCGGGTGTGTTGCCGGCCGATCTGGTCCAGCCCCCCGCCGGCCGCCAGCATGCCGACCATTCCGGGGAACTGCGGGTCGATGTTGGAGAACAACAACAGCGGACCTGGGGTCGCCGCCGCGGCGAGCATCGAGAAGTGCGGGAAGGCCCACACCGGATAGTTGAAGATGGTGAGGTCCGGCCGCGCGTCAGCGACCCGACGCGCTTCAGCGGTGGCCAGCGTGTTGGTCCAGATCGGCTCCGTCGCGCGAATGACCTGGTGCCCGGCCTGTTCGAGCGCCTGGACGATGCGGTCTTCGACCTCGACCGTGAACGTCTTGATGTCGGCGTGGACGAAGTCGCGTCCGTCGGAGAAGGTCAACAATCCGACGCGTGCCATACCTGGCTCCTGCCTGCTAGGACGATCGGTGTCATCAGTAGCCGCGACGATGAGGCCGCAGCCGAGGTGGCTCATGGAGGCTGGCTCACGTTGCTTGGCTTGGAAATCACCTGCGCCCGGGGACCGAGGATGTTCCGCTGGGTGACGAAGGTATCACCCAGCGGAAGGGCTCGGCTTGACCTTGAGGAGCGAAGCGGCCGCCGGACGTTTCCTGATCTTCTATGGTGGGTACTAAGTAGACGGACGACGAACGCGAGAAAGGACCGAGCTGATGACTGAGCCTGAAGCCACTCAACAGGACACCGAACTCAATCCCGAGGCTCCCGAGGTTCCGGATGAGACAGCCGGCTTCAACGAGGAACAAGCGGAAGAGGCCTTGGCCGCCGACTACCAGACGCGTCTGGCCGAGTTTGACGAGGTCGAATCGGTGCCGGTCGTCTCGGTGCCAGTCCCATCCTCCGAACTCAGCGAGAGTGACCTCAAGGTGCAGGGGCCCGGCGGCCAAAGCGGCTGACGGCCCGCCGCCTTCGATTAGCCCCCGGTTCCCGAACTCAACACCAGAGCTGTTCATGATCGCCCGAACAGCTCTGGTGTTGAGAGTTCGGGGGTTGAGTGCACCTGAGGCTGCTCAGAATGGGCTGTTCAGGGTTGGGATGTCTGGATACCCCAGCCGGTGCCGACCGCACGCGGACGAGGGTGGCTCGGTGTGCAGCGTGGGCGCGTTCTGCGGCGGATGGGCGTTGAGCCACGCGTCAGTGATGCGGTGTCCGGTGATGTCAGGGTCGAGCATGGGGTCCTCTCGATCGGTAAGGGACTCTAGGTCCAACCACAACCCGCCCTACGGCCGATGATCACGGGCATGACCTGGGCGGGCGTGGTCGCGTGCGTCGAAGCCGCCGAACGCTCGCCGCCGCGGCTAGCGACTTCATCAACGGCAAAGAGCCCCAGCGCAGGGTCGGGGGTCCTGCACTGGGGCTCTCGACACGTGGTGTCGTGATTCGACCTCGAAACGTTACGGGGCTGTGGTAGCGGCGGTGTTGGCGATGATGGGTCTCACCCAACCGTGCGCGGCCGGGGCTGGACCGGCGCCTCCTGGAGTGAGAGGAACAAGGTATGGATCACGAAGAGCTTCGGGAGCGGTTTGCGACGCTGACCACTGCCCATCTGGCGGATGCATGCATTCGCGCTCAGATCCCGGTGCGCTGTGCGCCTGCGCGCGTGCACGCTGTAGTTCCTGGTAGCCGCATTGCTGGACGTGCGTCTCCTGCTCGACATGTCGGCAGCGTCGACATTTTTCTGGAGGCGCTCGAAGGGGCGGCACCTGGCGACGTGTTGGTGGTCGACAATGGCGGACGACTCGATGAAAGTTGCGTGGGTGATCTCGTGGTTCTCGAGGCTCAGGCTGCTGGGCTGGCGGGAATCGTGGTCTGGGGACTGCATCGCGACACAGCTGACATACGAGCGGTCGGGTTGCCGGTCTTCAGCTTGGGAGCGATCCCCACCGGCCCGCAACGTCTCGATGTCCGTCCCCACGATGCGTTGGAGTCCGCCACGGTGGGAGATTGGACGGTGGGTGGTAAGGACTTGGTCCTGAGCGATGACGATGGCGTGCTCTTTGTGCCGGCCACCCGCGCTGAGGACATCTTCACGCTCGCGGAGACGATCCGCGACACCGAGCGACGCCAAGCCGAGCGGATCCGTGCAGGTGTCTCCCTGCGCAACCAGGTGCAGCTTGACATCTACCGTGCTCAGCGCCAGCAGACGCCTTCCCTGAGTTTCCGCGATCACCTGCAAGCTGTGGGTGGGGCCATTGAGGAATGATCGGCAGAGTGCGCGTCGGCACGTCAGCAGAAGGCCTCAGCGTGGCCTCGTGCCCACTGTGTGAGAGAGCGTGCAGGTCGACCGGTAACGGTCTCGACGGTAGGAAGAACGTTTTCCGGTACCTGAGTCACCGCGCACCAATAGGACAACAGCCACTCGATGACGTACTCGGGCATGTAGGCGCTGACCTCGTCGCGCCACTGATCGGGAGTGCTCTCCTCGAATCGCACGTCCTTGCCGAGAACGGCGCCGATCGCCGCAGCTTGTTCGCGTTTAGTGAGCGACTCCGGACCGGTCAGCGTGTAGATCGCTGCGACGTGCTCGTCGGACAGCAGCGCGGCCGCGGCCACAGCGGCGATGTCGGCTTCGTGCACGGGTGCCTGGCGCGCATCCGCGTAGGGCTCGCGCACCACCCCATCGGTGCGGATCGGCTCTGCCCAATCGAGGAGGTTGGCCGCGAACATTCCCGGTCGCACGTGGGTCCACTCCAGGCCCGAGGCCTCGACAGCGAGTTCCATCGCCCGGCGTGTCGCCCCTCCCAGGTCACCTTCGATGCCGGCCGTGGCCGAGGAGAGCACCACGATACGTCGAACTCCGGCCCGTTTCGCCAGCTCAACGATCCGTTCAGTGGAGCCGCTCGCGTCGAGCAGGTACAGGCGGTCGACGTCGTCGAATACCGGCCCGAGGTCCTCGACCCGCTCCAGGTCTCCACCCACGACCTGGACCCCCGCGGGCAGACCGGCCGTCTCCGGGCGCCGCGTCAGTGCGCGGACGTCCATGCCGGCCCCGGCGAGATGGCCGACCACGTGGCGCCCTACCGTGCCGGTCGCACCAGTCACGAGAATTCTCATTCGAACCTCCACTGTTTACTCGCCACGTGACATTGCACGGCTACGCAGCCGGGTAAACGCCCGGTCGGCAAACCGATTGCCATTTTAACCACGCCACCTGCCTGCTCGCCTATAGCTCTTCGCGCTAGAAAACCCCATTCCTTGGCGTGGACAGATAGATGAATCCAACTTGTGTCAAGTTGATCAGCCACGGTCCTGCAGATAGATACCGATGGCTTTTGTCAAGCAGCGTCCTCATGTGCGGGATTTCCGGATTCGACCTAGCATCCCGAAGGGACCGCCGCCGCGAACAAGGCCATGGACGCGGCGGTGGTCCATTGCGCTATCCAGGCAATCGGAGGAGCAAATGACTATTTTGGTGACCGGCGCGACCGGGAACATAGGTCGCTGCGTGGTGGACCGGCTGGTAGACGCCGGCCAGCGGGTGCGCGCCATGACCCGTGATCCGCGGGCCGCGCGCCTCGCGGCGGGGGTCGAGGTGGTCCAGGGGGACTTCGAGCGGCCGGAGACCTGGTCGGAGGCGTTGGGCGGAGTCGAGCGCGTCTACCTGTTCCCCTTCGCCTACGTCGTCCCGGAGTCCGGGATCAGCTTCGTCGACCAGGCAGTGAAGGCAGGCGTTCGCAGGTTCGTGGTCCACTCAGCCGCCGCTGCCGGGTTCGACCCTGGCGATGATCCAGGCGATCGGAGCCTGAGCCCGCTGCGGCGACACCTCGCCGAGGAACGGCAGGCTCATCGGGAGCTGGAGTTGATGGTGGAGGCCACCGATGCCGAGTGGACCCATGTACGGCCGGGGCTGCTCGCGGTGAACGCCCTGGGATGGGCGGAGCGGATCCGCGCCGAGCGCGTGGTGCGCGCGCCGTACGGCACTGCCGGATACCCCGTGGTCCACGAGGCCGACATCGCCGAGGTGGCGGTCGCGGCGCTGCTGACCGACTCCCACCTCGGCGCCGTATACACGATCACCGGCACGGTGAAGGTCTCCCAGGCTGAGCAGGTGCAGGCGATCGCCGCGGCGATCGGGAATGAGATCCGCTTCGAGGAACTGACGCCGGAGCAGGCCCGGGCGCAGTGGATCCAGGACGGCTACCCGGAGGAGAGCGCCGACTGGCTGATCGGGCTGCTGGCCGTCTCGGCCAACGGGCCGGGATCACTCCCGCCGACCGGTACCTTCCAACAGATCACCGGACGGCCGCCGCGCACCTTCGCGCAGTGGGCCCTCGACCACGCGGCTGACTTCCTCCCACCCGCGGGTACGGGGGAGGCGGCGGCTTCCTCGGCGACGTGGGCACCGCGTTGAAGGACCCGAAGCCGCAGCGGCCCCGGCAACGTAGCGGGCTCCTCTCCGCGGCCTCGTATAACGTTTGACGTTATTAACGCATCACGTTATGCTCGCTGTGGTGCTGAGGTCGTTCGCGGACAAGGACACCGAGCGAGTGTGGCGACGGGAGCGTTCCAGGCGACTAGATCTCAACACGCAACGTGCGGCGTTACGGAAGTTGCTGATCCTGGACGCGGCTGACGTTCTGGACGATCTCAGGGTGCCACCCGGTAATCGGTTGGAGAAACTCCGTGGCGACCGCAGCGGACAGTACAGCGTGCGGGTGAACCAGCAATGGCGCATCTGCTTCCGGTGGACCTCTGCCGGGCCAAAAGACGTGGAGACCGTTGACTATCACTGAGCGGAGGGTCACATGTCGACGACAGCATCAATATCCCCTATCCATCCCGGCGAAATCCTCTCCGAGGAGTACCTTGCGCCGTTAGGGATCACCCAGCACAGGCTCGCGGTCGACATCGGAGTACCCCCCCGTCGGATCAATGAGATCGTGCACGGTAAGCGGCGCATCAGCGCGGACACGGCGCTGCGGCTGGCCCGCTACTTCGGTACCTCGGAGCGGTTCTGGCTGAATCTGCAAGGCCGCTATGACCTTGAGGTGGAACGCGACCGCCTCGGACCCGTTCTCGACGAGATCCGCCCGGTGAAGACCGCTTGATGGTACGTGGCCACCGGGCGCGAGTCCGAGCAGACGAAGCTGCAACGACTCGCCGAGTACTACGACACCCACGACACCAGCGAAGAACTCGAACGCGCTGAGTTGGCCGACGAGCCGATAGACCCGGATCCGATGGTTTCGCTGTCGCTGCGGTTGCCGAAGTCGCTCCTGGATTGGGTGCACGCGCAGGCCCGCACCGAGCACACTAAGCCGACCAGCTGATCCGCCGCTGGATCGAGGAGCACCGGACCACGGGGGAGCCGTCGCTGGAGGAGCGCGTTCGTCGACTCGAGGACCTCGTCCAACGCGGTCCTCAACACGGTGCCGACACGGGCGTGCCGCCTCTATAAGCGACGTCAAGCGCTGCATCCGGCGAAGAAGCCAAGGCGGGTAACGCCAGGCGCTGGAGAACGACCAAGCTGTTCTCTCGGTGCGGGTGCCTGCCGCTCTCGCCGAGACGCTGACCTCGACTCGTGTAACTCGTCGTTCAGGGAAAGGACGATCGGCGAAGCCCTGATATTCGATCGCTGTGGCCGTGTGCCTTGCTGCAGCATGGACGGGCTGGCTGCTCGAGGTGCTGAGGGGGACGGATGGCTGCGCCCGAATCACGCGGCGACACGGAGGCGTCGCGCCGCGGTTCGCCCGCGCGCAAGACGGCGGTGTTGCTGGCACTGCGCTACTACGGTCGTGAGCTTTCACGCCACCGACTGGTCACCCTGCCTGCGCTGTTGTTGCCGGCGCTGGGAAACACTTGCCTGTTCTACCTCGCTCCGTTGATCGTTGCCCAGCTCGCGGGCCGCCTCGCCGGCGGTGCGGACACTGCCGCTGCGACGGTGCTGCCCTATGTGCTCGGCTTCGCCGCCCTGATGCTGCTGGCGGAGGTCCTGTGGCGCGCCGGCGTGCACTGCTTGAACCGCACAGACGGCCGCGGGATCGAGAACCTGTACGTGATCGGCATGAACGAGTTGCTTGCCAAGGACGCGGCTTTCTTCCACGACAACTTCGCCGGTTCGTTGACCAAGCGCGTGCTGAGCTTCGCCGCGCGGTTCGAGGAGTTCGTCGATACGCTCGCGTTCTCCGTCGTCGCCAATCTCGTGCCATTGGCGTTCGCGTCGGTGGTCCTCTGGCACTACGACCCGCTCCTCGTCGTCGTTCTTATCGGACTCATTGTGGTCACCGGGTTGGTCATCGCGCCGCTTATCCGTCGTCGCCAGGCACTCGTCGACAAGCGGGAGGCCGCCATCGCACGGGTGTCCGGCCACGTTGCCGACAGCCTGATGAACGTGGAGACGGTGCGAGCCTTCGCCGCTGAGGATCACGAGGCCGCCGAGCACAAGACACGCGTTGCCGAACAGCGAATGCTCGCCATCCGCTCCTGGGACTACGCCAACCTCCGCATCGACACCCTGGTCGCGCCGATGTCCGTGCTTACCAACGCACTCGGCCTGTTTCTCGCCGTCAGCCTCGGCGGCGGACAGCTCGGCGTGGAGGCGATCGTGGTGACCTTCGCGTATTACTCGAACGCGACCCGGATCATGTTCGAGTTCAACCAGATCTATCGGCGACTGGAGAGCGCCCTAACCGAAGCCGCCCAATTCACCGAACTGCTACTCACCCCGCCGACCGTGCGCGATCCGGTCTCGCCGGAGCCGCTGCGACCGACGACAGCGGACGTCCGCTTCAAGCAGGTGACCTTTGCCCACGCCGGCGCACCGCCGCTGTTCACCGGCCTCGACCTGACCGTACCCAGCGGTACCAAGATTGGTCTCGTGGGCCGCTCCGGAGGCGGGAAGACCACCCTCACCCGGCTGCTGTTGCGGTTGATGGATGTTGACGACGGTTGCATCCTCATCGGCGACCAGGACATCTCACGGCTGCGCCAGGCAGACCTGCGCAGTCTGATCGCCTACGTGCCACAGGATCCGGCCATGTTCCACCGGACGCTGCGCGACAACATCGCGTTCGCAAGGCCGGGTGCCAGCGACGCCGAGATCCACCGTGCCGCGCAAGCGGCACACGTCACCGAGTTCGCCGAGGCCCTGCCCGACGGTCTCGACACTATGGTCGGGGAACGCGGGATCAAACTGTCCGGCGGCCAGCGCCAGCGGGTCGCGATCGCCCGCGCCATCCTGCGCGACGCGCCGATCCTGCTGCTCGACGAGGCAACCAGCGCGCTGGACTCAGAGAGTGAGATCCTCGTCCAACAAGCTCTGTGGCAGCTCATGGACGGCCGGACCGCGCTCGTGGTGGCTCATCGGCTGAGCACTGTCGTGCGAATGGACCAGCTCGTCGTCCTCGACAACGGCCAGATCGTTGAGCAGGGCACCCACGCAGAGCTGCTCCAGATGCAGGGCACCTACGCCAGGCTCTGGCACCACCAGTCAGGTGGATTCCTTGACGACGACACTGGCATGTCGCCGTCCGACGACGCGAACAGCAAGATCAACAAGTCGGGTGTGTTCTGAGGCGTTGGGATGGGTCAGGCTGAGCTGGCGTCGGCGACGGGATGACGCAGTCGGCGGCGCCGCGAGCGCCGCGGGCACCGCTCACCAATCGTACAGCTCCAGATTTGAACTCCGGACTATACTTCCGGGCGCTTCTCCCGCATGCATCCTCCTCCATTCCGGACCGGACCTTATTGGGTCCGCTATCCGGAATCTGGGAGGCACGCCAGGCCGCGTAGTGCTGTCGTGAGTGGTGTTGCTGACTATTGCGTCCAAGGATCGCGCGGTCGGGCGCAGCCACAGACCCCGCCGCCGGTGCACATGGCACCCTGTACTGAGTGGGTTGCCTCGACGAGGGAGGGCACCGCGCTCTTCGTGATCGCCCCGGTGCCCACCAGCTCCACTCAGGAAATCAGGCCTGCGACAGGTGCGCCTCGATCAATTCCCTTGTCGCGGCGCGGCGCAGCTTCCCGGAGGGCGTCTTTGGTAGCGACGACGGCGGCAGCACCAGCACCGCGCCGGGACGCAGGCCGATCGCATCGATCACCCGGGAGTTGACCTCGCGACGCAGGACGCGCTCGGCGTCGGCGTCTCCGGCCCGCTGCGACTCGATGATCACCGCGAACGACTCCTGCCGCTCACCCACCTCGATCCGCACCGCTGCCACGTTGCCCGCGCGCACCCCGGCAGCCTGCTCTGCAGCACGCTCGATATCGGTGGGATACACATTGCGCCCACCTATGATGACGATGTCTTTGCGCCGCCCACAGACCACCACGTCGCCCTCGGCGAGATAGCCTTCGTCACCGGTGTCCAACCAACCGTCGGGATCTTGTGCGGGTTGCGGCCCTGCGACGGTGAGATACTCATTGGTCACTGCCTCGCCACGAAGCCGGATCAAGCCAACCTCGCGCTCGCCCAGCGGATCGCCGTCGTCACCGACTACCTGCGCCTGCAGCCCAGGCAACGGTGGCCCCAGCCGAGCGAAGGTCCGGACGTTTCTGGCTCCGGGTCCAGCCGAGACGGCTCGACGCCGCGACTCCAGCGCCTCGGCATCCACGATGTCCACCCGTAAGCCGATCCCGCGCGGGGCGAAAGCCACGCCGAGGGTGGCTTCGGCCATGCCGTACGCACACACCATGCAGCTCTCCGGCAACCCGAACCGGGCCCCTGCGGCGGTGAACGCCCGTACCGCTGCCGGGGCGATGGGTTCGGCCCCGTTGAGCGCGAAGCGCAGCGTGGACAGGTCGAGCTCGATATCAGCGCTGGCCAGCCGCCGGGCCAGCAGGGCGTAGGCGAGGTTCGGCGCGGCTGTAACCGTCCCGCCGTGGCGGCTGATCAGCTCGGCCCACAGCAGCGGCCGAGACAGGAAGTGCGCCGGGGTGACCTTCACCAACTCCAAGCCCAACGCCATCGGCAGGGTGAGAAACCCGACCATTCCCATGTCGTGGAACAGCGGCAGCCAGGAGACCAACACATCGTTCTCCTGGCTGAGGCCGGCAACCTCCGCCATCGCCGTCAAGTTGGTGTAGAGGTTGCCGTGCGTGATCCGGACCGCCTTGGGCCGTGCGGTGGAACCCGAGGTGAGTTGCAGCAGGACGGTGTCGTCCTCGCTGGTCTGAACCGGCGCGGTCAGCGGCGGCGCGACCGGGTCGTCCAGGTCGGCGAGCAGCCGGTAGCTGATGGCGTGCTGCTCCAGAATCGGGGCCAGCCGGTCGAAGGGTGACCCGAGCAGCACCAGTTTGGCCCCGATCATCTCCAGCACCTGCACGGTGTCGCCGACCCAGGCGGTCAGGTCCACGCGAGCGGTAGGCTGGTGCAACATCGTGACGCTGCCGCCGGCCAGCCAGACCCCCTGTATTGCAGGGGCGATCAGCGCCGGGTCGCCGGCCAGCACTGCCATCGCGTCACCGTGGTGCACTCCCGGCACGGCTCCGTGCGCGCGCGTGAGGATGCCCGCCACCCGAAGCGCCTGCTGGTGCACCTGCGCCCAGCTCTGCCAGCGCGGCTGCGTGGTCTCTCCGGTGGTGATGCCACGCCCGGAACGACCCGGCGAGCCGTGCCCACCATTAGCCAGTAGCGTATCGATGAACCTACTCACAATCAGCCATCTTACGACCCATAGAAAAACGACTCCTGCCAGCACTCAATCCATCGTGACTATACAGAAACCAAATAATCAAATGACCCTGTCCGTGATCCGCTCATTGTCGAATTGAGTAGATCTTTGCTGGATCAGGTATGTACTTAATCCCTCGCAGGTACTGCATGTACGTACCCAGGAGCTGCTCGTCGAACGGGGGACAGGCGATGCCGGAACCCTCCAATGCACTCATTGTGTTCATGCGGTCATAATTGGGGAACATGAGAGTTCGGCTATCCATCTGTTCTAACGCCGGCCGGAACGGGAATAGTGCGCTGTTCTGAAAATTGGTCCCACGAATCAGCTTGTCACGCAGCTCCTCAAAGGGAAGTTCTTTAAATCGGTAACCAAGATCCCGCAGAAACTCCAAAACCTCAGTCATGCGGCAACGCCGCGGGTTCGTGAGATGGAATGCCCGGCCAATCGCGTCGGTTCTAAAGGCGATGTGTACGAGCGCCTTGACCACGTAGTCGACGGGCGCCACGTCAAGCTCACCCTCGCTCACGGGGAACACGCCGGCCTCAAGGAATCCCTTCATCGCAGTAAAGATGAGGTGATTCGCGATGCAGTGGCCTGTCCGTGTGTCACCGCCGACCTCCCCTGGTCGATAGCACGCCAAGGGCAGGCCTCGTTCAGAGGCCTCCAGCAAACATTTTTCGGCTACCCATTTGGACTGGTTGTAGCCAAAGTTCAGCACCTTTCCGTGGTCGAGTGAGTCTTGCTCATAGAACGTGTACTCCGACCCCATAGGCCAGACAGTCACAGTCGAAAGGTGATGAACGGGCTTGATCCTCCCATGGAATGCAAACCGAATAATCTCATGCAAGCCCAAGACGTTAGTTTCTTTCAACACCTCGTACGGACGGATGTAGTTGACGTACGCCGCAGAGTTGATGATGAGGTCGACTTCGCGGGTAAGCGCCTCATAAGATTTTCCCGCTATACCGAGGCGGGGTAAGATGATATCGCCCTCTATTACATGGAGCCGTTTGTTCCACGCTGTCTGCCAGCGCTCGTCGTCGCTCCACAGACTGTACGTCCGCAGCTGTCCCTCGATGCGGGCTCGGCCCGGTTCATTTCGTTTTGGACGGACCAGACAGTACAACTCTGCGTCCGTCGTGCGCAGGATCTCGGCGGCGATATAAGTACCAAGAAATCCGGTCGCGCCGGTCAAGAAAACTGCACGAGGCGTAGTTGTTTCATGCTGGACCGTGGCGCCGAGATCGGGAACGATATTGGCCGGCAGACGCGCTTCCTGCTGCAGCGCCGCCATGCGCTGTTCTGCCGACTCTGCATCGCGGGGCCCCACCGGTAATGCCGATCTACTTTTTTCGGGAGGGGAACCAAGTCGCCGCTTAGTCGACTTGCCGACCTCCCTCTCGCGCAGATACTGGTACCGCTTCTCCGCAAGCAACGCCTGAATCATCGGCGTATAAAATGGCCCGTCACCAACGAGGAGGATCTCGTCCGAGGTGATGTCCACGAGGCCGTATTCGGCCAGCGCATCCCAGACACCCGTGAATTGATCGTATACATCTACCTCAAACGCGGCACGATAAGCATTCCGATCGAGATGCAGCCCAAAGAGGTTACGGAACACCATCGCAAGCTGCACGTCCTCAATTTCGTGACCGAATCCGCACTCGACCGGAAAACTGCTACTATCGATCGCCGCCTTGTAGTTATCGAGGTTTCGCCAATTGATAAAAGACTGCGAACGACCGCTTTCAAGCGCCACGTCATGGAAAAACGTAATGGCCGCGTATCCCAGCCCGACCGTATTCATGTTGTCAAAGCGGTGCGTAACCCCTTCTTCGTACGCGCGAGCCGTGGGGTCTCCTGGCTTTCGCCAGTTGTACGCGGTCAACTGCTCATAACCATGACTCTTCAGCAGGTCACGCGAGACCCGATACATTTCAAGGTTGCTCAACGTGCTCGGCAGTTCATGATACCGGTTGAGCGCGAAGTCGGTCGGGCCACCGACATTTAGCTCATAGTGCGTTATGTCGTAGACATTCCAGCTAATCAATTTCTCAAGGTCCTGCACCATAGTTGAAACTGTTTGCTGTGGCCAGCCGAAGATCAGGTCTAAGTTGCAGGAAAGTCCGAACTCTTGCGCCCACTCAAGCGTCTGGACAACATGGCGAGTCGTTTGTTTTCGCCCGCTCAACTTGTTGAGGCGCTCGTTCACCTGCTGCACGCCCATACTGATCCGGTTCATGCCGGAGTTTTTAATACTTTCAAGCTTTTCGCGAGTGAACAACTGCGGGATTCCTTCAAGCGTGATGTCGACCCTAGGGTCGACATCAGGGAAAAGGTCACGCACCAGCTCCATCAACTCAATATATTTCGGGGCGTTGTAAAGATTTGACGTTCCGCCACCGAAGTACACCGCTTCAAGCACCTGGCCTTCCATGGCCTCTTTGTACTGGGCGGCCTCCTTCTTAAGGTAATCGAAGTAGGCATCCAACGCGGAGTTTCCGACGAACTCCTCGACGGGAAACAGGCAGTAACCGCACTTTCCTGGTGACGTCTTGAGGCAATAGGGGACTCCGACATACAGATTGACCGGAACGTTCCGCCCCATCGCCCGGAGCCTCTTCCGATCCTCAATGACTTCCTGTACCGGTACCTCCGTCTCCAGCCAAAACCGAGGCGAGGGGAATCCGTGTTGAATCTTATTCACCTGGCGTTGATCCAGATGCTTTTCGATGTAGCGCCTAGCAAATGCTCGGTCGACTCCAAGTGTACTTTCACCCATTGCAGTCCCCTTTTAGAATAGAATATATCACCGACGACCCAGCGAAGACTACCCAGCTGAGGTTACAGCCTTGGGCGCAGCGTCGGCCGGTTCGATTACTAGTACGTTCTTCAAGATGAACTCTGCGAGTGACTCGATGCTCTGATAGTCCAGCGCCTCCATCGATTTGAATCGGAAGTCGAGTCGCTCCTGGATGCGACGTTGCAACTCCGTTACAAGAAGGGAATCAAGACCGATCTCGATAAACGCTGCGGAAGGGTCCAGATCCTCGATGTCCAGGTCCTCGGCCGCCTGACCCAGGGTGTCAGTTACCTCGGTCGTCAGCCACTCAGCTACCACAAGAAGCCGCTCGTCGTTGGACAAGGGCTGTAACTTGGCCACTAAGTCATTGCGCCCAGACTTCCAGGGTGTAGGCATGGCGGTATTCTGCTGCTCCGGTGTGCCATCATGGTCCACGGGTGTAGTAAGGGCATTCTTGATGCGCAACTCCAGCCCGTCGAGATCGATCAGCACTTCGCCCTCGTCGTTCAGGACACGAATGTGGGCAAGCACAGCCTGCCCGCCGGCAGTTGTGCGCACAATCACGTGGCTCCAGGCTTGCCGCGGAAGTGGCCGATGCATGGTGACCGATTGGATAGACACGGGAATGAACGCCATCTGCGAGTCGATGTTCTCTAAACTCTGGAACCCGGCGCCACATACCTGCAAGCAACCATCAAGCATGGTGGTAAATGTGAACGAATGTGGATCTTCCTCTTCATGTGGCGTGGGCGTAATATGGCCAATCGCTTCTCCGGAACCGCGAGGTCCGATCCGCAACTGGCGTACAGTTGAGAAGCTGGAACCGTATTCGAGACCAGATTTTCGCAGCTCACCATAGAACGTTCCGATACTCAGTTCTGACACCATTCGGTCGAACACGTCCTTGATGACGACGCAATTGATGAGCTCCCCGGCAGAGCCGACCAGACCATGACAGTAGGTTTCCCTCTTACCATCAACTTCGGCATATATAGAGAACGCTGCGTCGTCGTTTTCAGGCGCGTCCTCAAAACTGAGAATCACCTTCCTTACAGCACCATAGCTCAAGAACAGGGGGTGCTCGAACTGCACGTTTCGCAGCACCACCGATCGCCAATCTCGACCCCTGGATGCGGCATACCCGCGCACCACCATCTCAAGATACCCGCTCCCCGGGAATATCGTTGCCCGCAGGATCCGGTGATCCGCCCAGGGGGGTTTTGCACTGACACTAGATTCGAAAGCCACCTTATGAAGCCCGATGTCGACCTTCCGACCAAGAATGGGATGGATATCGGGCGTAACCTTAGTCTGGCTAGCCACAGGTGTACCGTTCCGGAGCCAATAGCGATCGCGACGAATGGATACAGGGGAAGCGAAACCCGCTGATAGCAAGAATCCTGGAAGAAGCGATCGAAGTTCACTGGAACGCCACTTGCAAAAAGTGAGCCCACGGTCTCCAAGATATGTCGTACATCGGCCCCATCACGCATGAGCGTGGCCATGTACCGCGTCGTCGTGGTGTCGAGCCGTGCGTCAGTAGCAAGGAGGGTGGGGTGCGGTCCGACTTCGATTACAATGGAGCACCCCCTCTGAGCGATATCGGACATACCTTGATAAAAGAGTACCGACTGCCGTGCTTGTGACACCCAGTATTGTGGGTCAACCGGCGTATCCATGACATTTCCAGTGAGATTGGAGATGACCGGAATTCTTGCTGGTGCGGTGTGAAGAGAGCCTGCGACGTGACCGAGTTCTTCAAGAATCGGATCCATGAGCGGCGAATGAAAAGCGTGTGAAACTTTAAGCTCAGTTGCCCGACGCCCTTGCGCCCGCGCCATTCCGGCGACTTCGTCGACCACTGAGGCACGCCCTGAGATAACGACATTACGGGGTCCGTTAACTGCGGCAAGCGAGATATCCGTCTCCTTGCCTGCGATCCACTCGCGCGCCTCTTCGGGCAGGGCTTCAACCGCAAGCATCTTACCAACTCTCGGCAATTCGCTCATCAGCCGACCGCGGGCGACCACGAACCGTAAGGCACATTCAAGGTCGAGAACACCTGCAACGCAGGCAGCCACGATCTCGCCGACGCTGTGGCCCATGACCACGCTGGGCTGGATCCCCCACTGGCGAAGAAGCTCTGCCAACGCATATTCCACGGCGAAGAGTGCGGGTTGCACATAGCGGGTATCATCGAGCAGTTCGGTGGCAGATCTGCCGAAGAGTACATCACGGAGCGGAACGCCGAGCTGGGAGTCTATAAGGGTGGCGCAGTGGTCAATGGCGGCCTTGAACAGAGCTTCAGTCTCGTAAAGCTGCCGCCCCATCCCAGGGTACTGCGCACCCTGACCGGTGAACAAAAACGCCATTTTCGGAGTGCGCTCATGCTTAATTTGACCAGCTGTCAGGCCATTCGAGATATGATTAGCTCGCCATGCTTTTATCTTTTCCTTGACATCGCTCTTCCCCTGGCCGACAACGGCCAGGCGGTGGCGCATATGGGAACGGCCGGTGGCGGCCGTGAAAGCGATGTCGCCAAGCGAGGCAGAAGGATTGTCCTGGAGGAAGGTCGCCCATCGGTCGGCCAGATCCTGCAAAGCAGTAGCCGACTTGGCAGACAGGACGATGAGTTCCCCTGGACGGCCTGCCGCAGGCTCAGAATCGAAGCACGGATATGCTGCTTCCTGGAGGATGGCGTGGGCGTTAGTGCCGCTGTAGCCGAAAGAATTGACTCCCGCAAGCCGAAGTCGTCCGCCGCGTGGCCAGGAAATGGCCATGGTCGGCACTTTGATCGGGGCATGAAAAAGATCGATGTCGGGATTCAGGCGAGTAAAATGGAGACTTGGAAAGATTGTTTCTTGATCGAGCGATAATGCTGCCTTGACCAGGCCAAGCAGGCCCCCCGCAGATTTCGAGATGGCCGAAGTTGGTTTTGGCTGAACCAACGTAGAGGGAATCCTCCTGCGATCGCGCCAAGCCATAGATATTCACCAACGCCGCCATCTCGACTGGGTCCCCAACAGGGGTACCGGTGCCGTGCGCCTCTATGTAACCGAGCTCGTCTGGGCTCGCGCCGACGCGTGAAAGCGCCAACCGAATGACTTTTTCCTGCGTACGGACACTAGGTGCGGTAAGCGCAGAAGTTCGTCCGTCCTGATTAATTGCCGTTCCGATAATGTGGGCAAAGACGTGGTCGCCACGAGCTATGGCAAGTGACTGCCGACGGAGCAGGACCGCGACACATCCTTCCCCTCGAACGTAGCCATCAGCAGCTTCGTCGAAGGCCCGACACTGGCCCGATCGCGACATGAGCCCGATTTTGGAGAAGGCGATGTGCAGGGTCGGATGAAGAATTGCACTCACCCCCACGACTATTGCTGAGTCACATTCGCCGGCAAGTATGCTCTGACGCGCTAGGTGGACGGCGACCATGGAGCTTGAGCAGGCAGTATCGACGGTTAAGCAGGGGCCCTCCAAGCCAAGAAAATGGGATATCCGACCGGCGGTGATACTCATGGCATCACCGGTGGAATCGTACCCAGTGATGCCGTCGATTCGGTTCCTCGCTGTATCAAGTGGGTTTGGTGATCAACTGATGATCAAATGGTGTGGTCCCGGCGTGGCGGGTTGACGAGGGGGTGATGGTTTCGTTGGCTGCGTGACTGTCCGTGATGGTCGTGTGGCAGGGGGT
>JBGSWT010000042.1:0-3393 GCA_041751815.1 Pseudonocardiaceae bacterium | reverse complement strand
GGTAGGCGGCCACCTCCACCGCGGCGGGCAGCTCGGGCAGCTCGTCGGGTGCGGTGAGCAGGACGGTCAACGCCGATCCCGCCGGCCCGGCTGCGAACGTGTCCGCACGGTGCTTGATCGCCCCGAGCAGCCCCATCCTGTCCAGAGTAGAAGGGCGCAGGTCGTCGACGAGCTGCCGGATCTCCTTCACGCAGGCCTGCAGCTGTTGCTCCAGCTCGACGAGCAGTTCCTCGACCCGATGCGGGTCGCCCGCCAGCAGTGCCCGCGCGGCGCCGACCTGCATCGTCATCCCGGCCAGGGCCGGGCCGAGGCCGTCGTGCAGGTCACGGCGCAGCCTGCGGCGTTCCTCCTCCCGGGAGCGCACCAGTCGCTCCCGGGAGCGTTGCAGGTCGGCGGTCAGCCCGACCGTCCGGACGGCGAGCCCGGCGTGCCGGGCGAGATCCTCCAGGAGGCTGCGCTCGGCGGCCGTGAACGGCTCCGTGGACGAGCGAGGGTTGACGAGCAGCCGCCCGACCAGCTGACCCTGGTAGGTCATGTCGAACGCCTCCGGTTCTCCGATCCGGCGTCCGTGGCTGGCCACCGGTCGCTCCCCCTCCGCACCGTCAGCCAGCTGGATCGCGGCGTAGGGCAGCTGCAGGGCGTCCGCGACGGTCTCGGCCACCTGCGCCAGCACGGTCGTGGGGTCCACGGCTCGTTCCAGGCGCTGGCTGAGCCGGCTGACGACAGCGTAAGGGTCGTCCCGGTCACCGTAGAGCAGGCGGTTCGCCCCCCGTTGCAACCGCTCCTTCAGCGGTCCGAACGCCACCGCGACAACACCGGTAGCCGTGATCCGCTGCCAGTTCTCGCCGGCCGTGAACACGGCACCGAGAGTGGTCACGAGCCCCACGTACAGGAGAACCACGATCGCCGTCAGCGCCGCGTACACCAGCGATCGGTTGAGGTACAGGTCTACGTCGTACAGCCGGTACCGAAGCATCGCCACGCACGCGGCAGCCGGAACCGTCGTCGCGGGAAGCACCCATGCCCAGGGCACGAACGCCAGCTGTACCGTGATGCCGACCGGGATGAACGCCGCCCCGAACCCCAGCCATTTCAGCTGTTGGCGGGTGTCCCCTGTCGCGCGCCGCCAGCGGACGACCAGAGACACGACCGCCGCACCGGTGCTGAGGATGACCCCGACCAGTCCGATCTGGGCGAACACGAGACTGAACGGCGGGTCCGGCAGCGTGGGAAGATCGAACAACGTCGGGTTGACCCAGACCGTGACCGCCAGGCAGACCGCGGCTATCGCCATCGTCGCCGTGGCGAACCAGGCGACGGGTCGCCAAGACCGGGACGGGAGCCGCCCGTCGGGGAACAACAGCAACACCAGCGGCAGCAGGCCGTAAGCCAGCGCGGGCAACCAGGCATACAGCCAGGCCATCGGCCGATAAGTGCTGAAACTGGCGCCGAAAAGCGCGACGGCGCTGCTCAGCCCGGCGGCCACGAAGAGCCAGCCGACCGGGTTGCGCGGTTGTCGGGGCACCACGAGCGCACCGACGAGGGTGAACGTGACACCTGCGACAGCAGGAAAGTCGATCAGTCTGACTCCCTCCGCGACTGATCCGGACAGCTCACCGACCACGGCGGCGCCGAGTAGCAGTGCGAGGACGGTGACCAGCGTGGGAGTGAACCCGCGCGGCGCGTGGGTGCACCGCGCGGGATCGAAGAGGTTGCTCATGATCGCCCTTTCCGGACCGCCACCGTTCGTGCCCGTCCGCGACCGTTAGCGGCAGCCGAAGATGCGGTTGAGCCAGAAGCAGCCTGCCCCGTCCCCGAAGAAGTTCTGCAACCTTGGGGTAGATGCAGCGTCGTCGAGAAGATTCTCGATCTCGCTGGCGGCGATGAGGATCTGGCTGATCCGGCTGAGAACAATCTCCACCTGGTGATCCGACGTGGCGATCAGTCCCACAATAGCGTTGTTCTCGTCCAGGACCGGTTCCAGTAGACAGGCAGTGGCGTCGACGAAGGTGAGCTCCTCGAGAGGTAACCGACCTTCACCACCGGTCAGGTAGCTGTTGATGTTCTCGATCGCGCTCTCGACCGTGTCCATCGGGTGAAGAAAGTTCTCGTTCTTGCTCAGAACGATGATGGGCTCCGTCGGAGTCCTCACTGGCGTGCACTGTTCAGCAGTCATGTCCTTCTCCATCTTCTTCTCCATGGCTTCGTGATGAGAAACAAAAGTTGCGATCGCCCGTCGACCTCATCAGGCACCACGGGCCAGCCCGCGCTCAGCGAGCAGGTCGCGCAGCTGCCGGAGGATTCGGGCACGGGTCGGCCCGAGACTGCCAGCCGGTATCCCCATGCTGCGCGACAGCTCGACGTAGGGAGACGGGCCGTCCTCGAAGAGCGCAACAACGATGTCGCGCCGCCGGGCCGGCAACTCGGCGACGGCGTTTCGTACCATCAGCGCCGTCTCGGCATCGACCGCCCGCTGGTCGGGCCCAGCGGCGGGGTCGACCTGGTCCTCGAGCGCGTCCGCTCCGGGCGTGACGCGCCAGCTCCGACGCAGGATCGCCAGACATTCACGGCTGACCGTCGTGGTCAGCCATCCGCCCAGCCGATCAGGATCGTCGATGCTGCGCCAGTTCTCCATCAGCCGCAACCAGGTCATCTGCACAGCGTCGAGGACGTCAGCCTCCTGCAGCCGGAAGGAACGGGCCCTGGCGAGGACGAGCCGGCTGTACCGGCGCACGACCTCTGTCCACGCAGACGGATCTCCCTGGCCGATTCCAGCGAGCAGTTCAGTGGCGCTCAGTGTGGACATGGACGACGGACACAGTGTGACGGACATCTGACCCCCCCGGGTCTCCTGCGGAACCGATGAGGACATCATCGCGTGGAGGTTGTCCCGAGGTCTGTAGGCAGACGTCCCGACAACGCACGGATCGAGGTCGGGACATCGCGAGGAGACACGCCTTGACCGTTCCGGCCACCGGCAGCAGGGTTGCGGGGATGGACGCCGATGTGATCGTCGTGGGTGGTGGGCTCGCGGGCCTGGTGGCGACGGCCGAGCTGGCCGGCGTCGGGAAGCGGGTGCTGCTGCTCGACCAGGAACCCGAGTGCAACCTCGGTGGCCAGGCGTTCTGGTCTTTCGGTGGGCTGTTCCTCGTCGGCTCCCCCGAACAGCGGCGCATGGGCATCCACGACTCCCCCGACCTCGCCATGCAGGACTGGCTGGGCAGCGCCGCGTTCGACCGCGACGTCGAGGACCCGGCAGGCGAGGACTTCTGGGCCCGCCAGTGGGCCACCGCCTACCTCGACTTCGCGGCCGGGGAGAAACGGGCGTGGCTGCACGGGATGGGGGTACGCTGGTTCCCCGTCGTAGGCTGGGCCGAGCGCGGCGGCCAGCTC
>JBGSWT010000041.1:0-1912 GCA_041751815.1 Pseudonocardiaceae bacterium | reverse complement strand
ACAGGGCGACGAGCAGCGTCCAGCGCCCGGCGAGGACCCGATCCAGCACGACCGGCCAGAGCGCGAGGAGAACGACGACCAGCACCACGAGTATCGCGGCCGCATGCGTCGCCATCCGGCGCAGAACCGGCCGGATGGGCTGCTGCTGGGCGATGCCGGCGCTGACGGCCCGGCTCATCTCCGGCTCGAGGGCCGCGAACAGCCCCGGCCCGATAATGTTGATCAGAAGGTACAGTGCGGTCAGTGCACTGAGCTCGGCAGCAGCACCGGGACCGACGAAGACCTGGCCGATGACAGCGATGAAGCCGTAGCCTGCCGCTCCGACGAGACCCAGCCCGAGAGCGAGGTGCAGGCCGGTGCCCACACGGCCGACCGCTGTTGGACGCACCCCGGCACTGTAGCCGCGCTGCCCTGCCCGGCCCGACAGGGTGCAGGCCGGATCAGGCCGGGCCCTCGATACCGACGAGGATCCCGTTCGCGGCTTCGAACGGTGAGCCGTACCGGCAGCTCAGGCCCTCCTCCAGCGACACCTCGCGCCAGTCGCCTTCCTGGTTGACCCGCTGGTAGCAGACCTGGCGCTCGAAGGTGAAACGGCCGGACCGGATGTCGTCGTCAAGGCCGGGGTTATAGCCGAAGGGGACGGTGACGAGCAGCCGGCCACCCGGCGCGACGGTGGCCCGCAGGCTCTCCAGGGCCAACGAGGACCCGTGCGGATCCTTGATGTGCTCCTCGTCGAAGCGGACGTGTTCCAGCGTCGAGATCGACACCACGGTGTCGTAGTGGCCATCGGGCTGGTAACCGACGATGTCGG
The DNA here is from genome assembly GCA_041751815.1 of Pseudonocardiaceae bacterium. GTDB lineage: Bacteria > Actinomycetota > Actinomycetes > Mycobacteriales > Pseudonocardiaceae. The sequence continues at coordinate 1,101 of JBGSWT010000041.1, read as the reverse complement.
CGTTGATCAGACCGTCGACCTTCTCGTAGCGGTCGATCACGTCATGACCGCGGTAGCCGAAATGACCCAGCACGTTCCCGACCTCGAGCATCCGCCCGTTCGGGCGTCCCCGCAGGACATGGTGAGCGACTCCGATCTCGATGCTGCGTTCGTTGCGCCAGGTCTGGCTGTAGAGGTGGTAGGCAAAGGGCACATCCGCGCCGAAGAACCGGAACCGCTTGTCGGAGCGACGCTTGCGCATCACGGGGTACTCGAGGTGCTCCACCGCGAGGCGCCCGAAGAACTTCGCGGTGGGCACGACACCCTCGTCGCGCATCATGACGCGAGCGCGGTTGACGACCCGACCGACCTCGAGCTTGACCCCATCCGTGCGGCGTCCCATGTGCCCTCCAGTCGTCACAGCTGCTCCGGGTACGGCCTCATTCTGCCGATCGACTGCGGGACCCTATCCGGGGCCTCGTCCCACCGGCCGGGTGGTGTGGTCGGGTCGGACAAACACGAGGCGACGGCAGTCCAACCCTGCCGAGCAGCTACGCTGCGCACCCATGGATTGGGAGCAGTACGCGCAGACCTATCCCCAGCTCGATGATGCTGACACCGTTCCGCCGCTGCTGCACCGCGTGATGGCCGGCCGCAGCGGCACCGCACTCGACATGGGCTGCGGCGACGGCACCCTCCTGAACCTCCTGCGGGACGCCTACGGCAACAGCTGGAAGCTGACCGGATTCGAGCTCAGCCCGATGCGGGCGGAGGCCGCGCGCAGCCGTGGCCATCGCGTCGAGCTCGACGAGAACGGACGCGTACCGTTCGAGCCGGGCTCCTTCGACCTGGTGATGTCCACCCACGTCATCGAGCATGTGCCCGACGACCGGAGCTACGCCGCCGAGCTCAGGCAGTTGGTCAAGCCCGGCGGACTGGTCTACATCGAGACCCCCGTCAAGCTTCCGGGGGCGTGGTACTTCCGCCGCAACCCGCAGGCGGGCTGGGTGCTGGATCCGACCCACGTGCGCGAGTACCGGTCGGCGCAGGCCGTCAACGCCGTGCTGGAGTCCGCAGGCCTGCCGGTGGTCGACGAGGACCTGACGCCCCTCGTGTTCCCGC
>JBGSWT010000040.1:0-8288 GCA_041751815.1 Pseudonocardiaceae bacterium | reverse complement strand
GTCGCCGTGCGAGGCGACCAAACTACCCCGTAAGATCCAGCTGGATGATCGCCTACCTCGAATAGATGATCGCCGGGCTCGGACGCGCTCAGTGCCGCGAAGCGCTTCGAGCTGGTTTGGAAAGATCAAACCAAGCTCGGGGTGGCCCGCTACTTGTGCACCACCAAGATCGGGCTGCTGTGCATCGACCGCACCGTAGCACCGCGCGAGGCGCACCTGGACGGCAAGTTCCTGCTGCGCACCTCCGATGAGACGCCCCTCCGCGTGGAGCCCCGGCTACGTGCTGAGGCAAAGCGCGGGTACGGCGAGTGGCGCTTTCGCCGGAGGTAGCAGCACGTCCGATTGGGTGATGCTGTAGGTCACCGTGAACCGTCACAGTGCGGATTTCGAACACGTAGAGGTACAATTCAGACAACTAACCACCCAAATGAGTGACACCAATGAGTCCGTGAACGGGGATTCCAAGACTCAATGTAACGAGGAGATTTCACTGTGACGAACGCTGCCTTAACCAGGGATGTCTTCTCTGCGGTCGCCGATCCGGACAGGTTGGCGGTGCTGGAGCGGACTGGTCTGTTACGGGCGACGGGGGACACGACCTTCGATCGGTTCGCGCGAGTCGCCTGCGCCCTGGTGGACGCTCCTGTGTCGTACGTCACACTAGTGGACCTTGACGAGCAGGTGCTTCGGGGCGCGTGGCGGCGCGACGAGCCGGACAACAATGTGCGGTGCATGCCGCTGCAAGGGACGTTCTGCTGGTTCTCGGTTGTGACTGGCGAGAAACTGGTGATTAACGACGCGCGGGTTAATTCCCTCGTGCGGCACGCCGCATCGGTGGCCAGGGAGAAGATCGTCGCATACGCGGGGTTTCCGCTGCAAACCGGCAGCGGGCACGTGCTTGGTTCTCTCTGCGTGATCGATCGGCAACCGCGTGAGTGGAGTGCGGAACAGCTGGCACTGTTGCGCGATCTCGCCACCATCGTGGTGCACGAAATAGAGCACCAGCTGGCGAGTAAGAGCGTTGATGATTTGCGGGCTCTGGGCCGGCAGCTGGCCGATCGTCTGAGCGGCATGGCCGAGGCCGTGCACGGCCTCGCTGAGCTGGCCGAGCAGCAGGACGACCTTCAGATGCACCGCTTCACCGCACTGGCCGTGTCCCGGATGGACGAGGTCAAGAACCTGACCGGCCAGCTCCAGCAGGAGACGGCCGCCCAGGTCGGCAGGGCTGGTGAATCCGCCAGGATCGACCTGCGGGAGGCGGTGGACCGTGCTGTCCGAAGCACCCGACTGGCGACGAGCACCGATGCGATCGAGGCAGACCTTGGACTCGTGGCGCTGCCTGTTCGGTGCGACCCGTTGGAGCTGGAGCGCTCGATCACACATGTGCTGGTCGCAGCGCTGCACCATATGACCGGTGAGAGTCCGCTGCGCGTCGTCCTGGGAACGGTGACCGGAACGGCTGGACCGTACGCACCGGCGCCGGTCGCGCAGTTGACCGTGTCCGGACCGAGCAGTCGCGTTCCAGCGTCTGAACTCGCGCGGATCGTGACTCGATTGCGTGCGGCGATCGGTGAGGCGATAGCGGAGCGGTCGCCAGTGGCGTCCATCCGGATGGCCGCGGGGCAGACGTCGGCATCGAATGGCTCCATCGTGGCTAACTCCACCGACGAGGGTTTGACCCTGGTCGGTCAGTGGGCGCTTTGATTTGTGCTGCTAGCGCGTTGGAAATGTACCGGCGATCTTGCGGGGACTTGGTGTGTCAGCGCACCGTCACTCTGCTGCGGATGGACTTTGATGGAACTGATGTGGGAGTACGCAGTCCTTCGCGGCGCGGTGGCTGTCGTCGTCTTTGTCGTGGTGTTTCGCATTGCTCGGTACCGCTGGAGGGATCGTGAGTCGCATCAGGGGCCGCCTGACATCGGGCTGGACTGACCGGCACGTCGTTGTCGCGGTGGCTGTGGTGGCCGCCGGAATCACCGGGGTCCTCACCCGAGACGAGCGGGCACCGTTCCACCTGGTGGTCGGCGTTGCGCTGGTGGTGACCGTGGGGTTCGCGCTGTCGCTGAACGCCTCTGGCGGGATGGTGGCGGGCATTGCGGCCGCTGCCGGTGTGATCGCGGTTAAGCAGTGGTCCGGCGCCTGGGACGAGGACGTGTTCCTCGGCTCGGTGGAGTCGACGCTCGGTCTGGTCGTGGTCGGGGGGCTGGTCGGGATGGCAGGTTCGCGCCTACGAGGGCGTGACGTGGTGGACGGCCCAGGGCCAGCACCTGCCTACGGTTCGCTGGGGCTACTGACCGCCGAGGTGGCCCTGTCGCGGCTCGACGAGGAGATCGCGCGCGCACGACACCACGCACACCCGCTGACCGTGGTCCTCTTCTGGACCGACATCACCGACCAGACGCTGAGCGAGGGCGCGCGGCTGAGAGCACACCGTACGGTCGCCCGCCTGGTCGAGAGCCTGCTGCGAGAGACCGATGTGCCGTTCGCGCTGACCACCGATGAGGTGGGGGCGATCCTGCCCGAGACAGACGCCGACGCTGCGTGGCAGCTCGTCGGCCCCTTGATGGACGCCGTCACCCGCGCCAGCTTCACGGTGCGCGAAGAGGACCGGCGGCGCAGCCTGGCAGATCGCGCTGAGCTGCATGCCGGCCTGGTGTCGTTGTCCGAGGATTGTGCCGACGCTGACAAGCTGATGGCGGCGGCTCGGCGATCCGTTCGCCAGGACGAGGCTCTGTCACCGGGAAAGGCTCTGTCACCGGGACAGGATGCGTCGACACCGACCGGGCACACCCGATGAGCGCCGCCTTCGTCAGCCTCAGTGTCCTGCTGATCATCGCGGTGGCCCTGCTGTTGTACTGGCGGGGATCGGTGGTCGGCCACCGTGGCCGCTTGGATCAGCTTGAGGTGCGCGTTCACGTCAATGGTATCCGCGGGAAGTCGACCGTCACCCGCCTCATCGCGGGGGTGTTGCGCGAGGGCGGTCTGGTCACGGTGGCCAAGACCACCGGGAGTGCCGCGCGGGTCATCGAGCGTGATGGCGAGGAGTTTCCGATCTTCCGCCGCGGCGCGGCGACGATCAACGAGCAGCTGGATGTGGTCGCTAAGCATGTGACGCGCGATGTCGAGGGGCTGGTCATCGAATGCATGGCGGTGCGACCGTTGTACCAGCAGTACTCCCAGGACTACATGGTGCGCTCGGACATCACCGTCATCACCAATGTGCGCGAGGACCACCAGGAGGAGATGGGAGAGACGCTGGAGGAGATCGCAGACTCCTTGTCCTCCACCATCCCCCGCAACGGAATCCTCATCACCGCAGAGGACCGCGAGCATCTGCGCGAGCGGCTGCGCCGCAACGCTGAGCATCGCGGCAGCCGACTGATCTACGCCGACCCGCAGGCCGTCAACGACGAGGACATGCTCGGCTTCGACTACCTGCAGTTCAAGGAGAACGTCGCGATCGGGTTGACGATCGCCCGGCTGTTGGGCATCCGGCGCCACGTCGCGCTGCAGGGGATGTGGAAGTCGGTGCCAGATGTCGGTGTCGTTCGACTGCGGACCTACGACGTGCGGGGCAAGCGGATCCTGTGGGTGCCGATGTTCGCCGCGAATGACCGAGAGAGCGTCGTGCTCACCTTCGAGCGGCTGCAGGCGCAGTTCCCGTCCGGGGCGACCGTCATCGGCATCCTGAACAACCGCCGCGACCGCGGACGCCGGGCGGAACTGTTCGCGCACATGGTGCCCACCGAACTCTCCACTTACCTCGACCACGTCGTGACGTTCGGGGCCTACGAGGAGCAGGTCACCCGGATCATGACCGATCTCGGCTACCCGCGGGAGCAGATCCACCTGCTCGGCGAGACGGTGAATCCCACCCTGGACAACATCCTCACCGCTTTCGCCGACCTCGTGCCGGGCCGCGACGGTGTCCTGGTGGGCATGGTCAACATCCACACTGAGCAGGCGGAGCTGCTGATCGAGCACTTCGAGCACCTGCAGGGCGTGGGCCACCGCAGCGAGCTGGAGGAGTCACGCGATCCGGCGCGCATGCCGGCCGGTGTGGTCCGGATGCGTCGAGCCGCCGCTCACCGACCCGGCAGGTTCGCCGACGGTGGATGAGTACTTTGTCCGCCCCGAGGTCGTGCGCGTCGCCCTCGTGGTCGGAGTGGTCGTCAGCATGCTGTTCTACGAGCGGGTCCAACTCACCACCGGCGGAGCGATCGTCCCCGCCTACCTCGCGTTGAACCTGCCAGCGCCGCTGACGATCCTCATCACCATCGCCGCGGGCTATGTGACCTACCTGCTGGTGAGCATCGTCCTCGCCCGGCGCAAGATCCTCTACGGCCGCCGGAAGTTCGAGGTCGAGATGCTGCTCGGGCTGGCCGTCATCATGATCGCCACCGTGATCGCAAGCCTGCTCGGCAAGGTCGATCCGATCTTCCTGGGATTGGCCGGTATCGGCTTTTTGGTGCCCGGCATCCTGGCCCACGACATGGCCCGGCAACGCCCCGGGCGCACCATCTTCGCCGTCCTCGCGACGACCGCCATCCTCGGGCTGTTCATTTACGTCTACAACTCACTGCTCGACATCGCTCCCCTCGAGGAGTCCGGCGCCCCACAGCTCGCCTCGGTGACCGGGTACGACATCAAGCTGATCCTGTTCGCGGTCACCTCCAGTGTAGCGATCGGCATGGCCGTGTTCGCGCGCCTGGGCCTGCGGTCCGGTGGATTCATCACCGGCGCTTACCTGGCGCTCCTCGCGCCGCGCTGGCTCGATATCGCCTTCACCGCCGCCATCGCCGTCGCCACCTGGTTCGTCGTGGTGCACATCCTCATGCCACGGCTACTGATCTTCGGTAGGCGCAAGCTCAGCACCATGGTGCTTGTTGGGACGATCTTCGCTTGGTCGGCCGAACTGGCCATCGCGACCGCGACCGGAGGGGACTACGTCGTCTGGCGAGGCTTGACGATCATGACGCTGATGGCTCCCGCGCTGTTGGCCAATGACGCGCAGCGGCAAGGCTGGGAGAAAACAGCGTGGGGGGCCGGGTTGACTGCGCTGGGAGTGTACGGCGTGATGAATCTTCTGACGGCCGCCAGCATCGTGATCGGTGTGTCGTGAATCAGCCAACCCGCCATCAGGGCGGCGCTGACGCCCACCGGCCACGACGTTGGCGTTTCCCCGTCGCTGGCCGGATAGTTCGGCGGGCAGTCGCGCGGAGCACCCGCTGGGTAAATGCGCTGTCGGGCCGGACGCCTGCGGCCGGAAGGGAGCAGTGGCGATGAAGCGGTGGGCACTGCTGCTCGCGGTCGCGGCCGTTGCCACGTTGGGCAGCACAGCACTGATCGTCAGCAGTGCACCGGAGCCGACCGAGTCAACGAACAGCACGAGCGACGTGACCGGCCGGATCGTGGACGAGAGCGGACAGCCGATCACCGGGACAGAGATCGACCTGGGCGGCGATCAACCCGTCACGACCGACGGCAGCGGCCGTTTCCGCGCCCCACTGCGCGGCGGACCGCAGCTCGTCACGGCCCGAACCCCGGGCTACCTACCGCGAACCCAGGCAGTCCAACCCGGAACACCGACCGAGATCCGGCTGACCTCCCGCCCCGATGAGACGGTGTCAATCCGCATCGGCGGCGACGTGATGTTCGGCCGCAGGTTCTATGACTACAACGACAACGGAGACCGCCGCGACGGACTCCTCAAGAACGGAGCCTCCGCCAGCGACCACGCGGCCCTGCTCACCCACGTCGGCCCGCTGCTCAATGACGCCGACCTCACTGTCATCAATTTCGAGACACCACTTCTCGACCCACCCTGGATCGATCCGACCGCTCCCCGACCGGCGAACTTCCACCCGACCAAGGACTACGTCTTCGCCACCTCGCCCGCCGCGGTCCAGGCGCTCACCCAGTCCGGTGTGGACCTGGTGTCCCTTGGCAACAACCACGTCAACGACGGCCTCGGCGAGGGTCTGGCCAACACCCTGACAACCCTCGACCAGGCCGGGTTGCCTCATTTCGGCGCCGGCCGCACCGTCGACGAAGCGTGGGCACCGGCGATCGTCGAACGCAAGGGCCAGCGGATCGCCTTCCTTGCCTGCACCACCATCACCGGCACCGAGCACCCCATCCCCTACGTTGCCGACGACCGGCAGGGCGGCGCCGCCCGCTGCACGTCCGACCGGCTAGACCAGGAAGTCCGCGCCGCCCGCGCCAAAGCCGACATCGTCGCCGTGATGATCCACGGCGGCGAGGAGTACGAGCCCCGTCAGACCGAGGTGGTTCGCGGGCTCTCCCGCACTGCGACAACCGCCGGCGCGACCGTCGTCGCCGACGGCCACCCCCACGTGGTCGGCGACATCAGCCTCGACGGATCAGCAGTCGTCGCCGAGTCACTCGGCACCCTGCTGTTCGACCAGACCGTCTGGCCAACTTTCCTGTCCTACCTCCTGCGGGTGGACCTGCGGGCCGGCCGACCCGTCCTGGCCACTACTGATCCACTGCTCATCGAGGGCTACGTCCCGCGCCCCACTATCGGCCTCGTTGCCGACGCCGCAGCCCGCAAAGCCACCGGCCTCACTCCAGCGGCCACCGGACGCCTCCAACCCCCCGGCGCCGTCCTGACCGCATCCGACCCGCCGGCGACCACACACCTCGACCGCGCACTATCGGCCGGAACCATTGCCCGCCTCGCGCCCGGATGGTGGGTCGACGGGTCCGGGAAGAACACCACTCCCTCCGCGGTGGTGCTTGGCGAGGACCTGCTGTGGACCGGGTCATTCGAAGACATGGACACCGATCCCGCAACCACCGGCGCTCACGCCTGGACCCTCAGCGCAAACGCCACAACGACGCCGACAGCCGCCTGCGGCGGGACCGCCGGTGTCGAGCTCAACCGCAGCCCCGTCAGCACCATGGACGTCATCGCCACTCCGGAGCACCGCCAACTCACCGCCCCCGGAGCCCCACTGTCCCTGATCGCCGACATCCGCGACGCCTCCTCCGGATCGACCATCGAGCTCCGGTGGTACCCCGACACCAAAGGCCCCAGCACAGCAACCACCAGCGTCCCCATCCCGGCTGGCTCGTACTCCCCCAACGCCTGTCATCAGGTCCGGATCGACGCGACCGTTCCCGACGGGATCGTGGCCGTTCAACCCATCGTGCGCCTCGCCCCACCCCTCGACGTCTACCGCGGGGCACGCCTCGCAATCGACAACGTCCAACTCATCGCCTGGGCTCCACCCGGCCAATCCGGCCGCCGCTTCGACGTCCTCGACGCCCGCGAAGACACCAGCGTCTCCCTCACCGCCGACGCAGAAGGGCCCGGGGATCCCTTCGCCTATCAGTCGATACCTTCCCCGTAGGAGGACGCCAGTAACACTCGCTCTCCGGTCTCCTGCACTCCCTTCGGGACCTGGTTCGTCTGCCAGCCGCCAGGCGCAGTTGCACTGACGTTCAGGTGATAGCTGCCCTTCCACGCCCAGTGCAGAGCCGACTGCTTGCCGACAACCTCAGGATCAGCAACCAGGACTGCTGGACGGCGTGCCACAGTGCCCGGTCATCTCCGCGTCCAGCGCGGTCTGCAACACCGTGCGCGTGACCCCCACGAGCCCATCCGGGTCGACCAGCGACACCCCAGCCTGGCAGCCTTCTCGATCAATTCGTGGGCCAACTGGCCATCCAGGTCCACCGATGCCCTCGCAGACCCTCGGCTTGCCGGCGGTTTGGGCCGCCACTTCGATCTCAGTCAACGATGGCCCTTTCCCGACCGGAGCAACCACCCCAGCCTGCCGGATCACACACGCGATCTTGCTAGCTGACCGTCCCGATCTGATCCGGCGGGGGTGAGGGTGCCGGTTGGGATGCGGACATCGGCCGACCTTCGGGAACAGGCAGTAGATGCCGGCTCCGGGTGAGGCCGCCATCTTTATGTCAGGCTTGGGTATAGGTGACGGCGAGGACGTCGATGAGCGTGGCGCGCCGATCGGGGTCGGCGCGGGTGCTGCGATTGATCTCAAGGTGCACAAAGGGATGTCCGCGCTCGGCAGCGGCGCGGCCTTGGGCATTGCGACGGCCTTCGAGGGCACCGCAGTCACGGCGCCAAGCGCGGCAGACGTCAAACCCGCGGGCCACCAGCCGCTCAGCTGCTTGTTGAGCGAGTGGGCCGGGTTGTCCGGCACCGGCGGAGATGACGATCTCGTGGCTGGGGAGACTGTCGTCGTGGTAGCCGTGGAGCTGAAGCTGGGCCAGACCAGTGTCGGCGAGGTGGGTGGCGA
>JBGSWT010000039.1:0-6042 GCA_041751815.1 Pseudonocardiaceae bacterium | reverse complement strand
GACAAGGTCGGGGTGCGCGCACCGGCCGCATCGGGACTGGTTGCGAACGGCACTTCGGCGGTGCGTTCCCAGGTGACCGAGGCGCTGGTCGGGCTGGGGTTCGTGGCCCGGCAGGCCGAGCAGGCGGTTGAGGCCGTGCTCGCCGAAGCAGACGGTGAGTCCACCGAGACGTCAGAGGTGCTGCGCGGCGCACTAACCCGGCTAGGCCGCAACCGGTGACCACCGAGTCACCGCTGTCGGCTGAGGTGGATCCGGCGGACGTCGAGCTCGAGACCACCCTGCGGCCACGCCGCCTGCCCGAGTTCATCGGACAGGCTCGGGTCCGCGAGCAGCTCGAACTGGTGTTGGAGGGCGCCCGCCGGCGTGGCGCCGCGCCGGATCACGTGTTGCTGTCCGGTCCGCCGGGGCTGGGCAAGACGAGCCTCGCGATGATCATTGCCGCGGAGTTGGACAGCGCGATCCGAGTGACCTCGGGGCCGGCGCTGGAGCGGGCCGGAGATCTCGCCGCGATGCTGTCCAACCTCGTTGCGGGTGACGTGCTGTTCATCGACGAGATTCATCGGGTGGCTCGGCCCGCCGAGGAGATGCTCTACCTCGCGATGGAGGACTTTCGGGTCGACGTGATGGTCGGCAAGGGTCCCGGGGCCACCTCGATCCCGCTGGAGATCGCGCCTTTCACCCTGGTGGGAGCTACCACCAGGTCCGGTGCGCTCACCAGTCCATTGCGGGATCGGTTCGGGTTCACCGCGCATATGGAGTTCTACGAACCCGACGAGCTGGAACTGGTGTTGCGCCGCTCGGCCGGCATCCTCGGTGTGGACCTGCGCCCCGACGGCGCGACCGAGATTGCCGGCCGCTCCCGGGGCACGCCTCGGATCGCGAACCGGCTACTGCGCCGGGTACGTGACTACGCCGAGGTCCGCGCCGACGGCGCGATCACCCTCGAGGTGGCCCGTGCCGGCTTGGCCGTCTATGACGTCGACCAGCTAGGGCTGGATCGGCTGGACCGCGCTGTACTCACCGCGCTGGTACGCACCTTCGGCGGCGGACCGGTCGGAGTGTCCACCCTCGCTGTTGCGGTCGGTGAGGAGCCGGCCACCGTGGAGGAGGTGTGCGAGCCCTTTCTGGTCCGCGCCGGAATGCTCGCTCGCACGCCCCGTGGCCGGGTAGCCACCGCAGCCGCGTGGCGGCACCTGCAACTGGAGCCGCCCCCGGACACTCCCGGCGACACCGCACCGGCGTTATTCGACGCGTGAGACCTGCTTGCAGGGTCGAACCAATCAATACCGAGACCTGCTTGCAGGGTCGAACCATCGACACTGAGACCTGCGTGCAGGCTCCACCTGGCACACTCGGGCGTGCCCCACTGATGTGATCGGAGAACCATGGACCCCCTGCTCCTGCCCCTGCTGTTCATCGCCGTGCTGGCACTGCCCCTGATCCTCGGCTCCCGCCGGCAGAAGCGGGCGTTGGCCGAGGCGCAACGGCTGCAGAGCTCACTGATTGAGGGTGATCGGGTGATGACCACCTCCGGCCTGCAGTGCACCGTCGTGGGCAGCGCCGACGAGACCACGATCGACCTGGAGATCGCGCCGGGAGTGCGCACCACCTGGCTGCGCGCGGCGATCAGGGAAAAGATCACCGAGGACGACGAGACAGCAGCCGTCAGCGCGCCGTTGGCAGCCCCCCTCGACGACAGCACACGCACCGACAAGTCCTGACCTGACTGGTGTGGGTACGCTGCGCGTCCGGCCCCCACAGCATGCACCGATCACGGCGCTGGCACAGTGTGGACCGCGGCAGGCTGCCGGTGATGGCGCCCGGCGCAGTGAGCTGTTAACGAGGAGAACCACCCACCGTGGCACCACCGGCCGTGCATTTCCGCCCCTGGCGGAACTTGGCGATCTTCGCTGGGATCGTCGCTGTCCTTTATTCGCTGGTCTTCTTCACCGGCGGTGGGAATCCAGCCCCCAAATTGGGCATCGACCTCCAGGGCGGCACCAGGGTCACCCTCACCGCCCGCACCATCGACGGCCGCCCGCCGCCGCGAGAGTCGCTAGATCAAGCTCGTCAGATCATCGAGCAGCGGGTCAACGGCATCGGGGTCAGTGGTGCAGAGGTCGTCCTGGACGGAAACAATCTGATCATCACGGTCCCGGGTGAAAACGGCGATCAAGCCCGCAGCCTCGGCCAAACCGCCAAGCTGTATTTCCGGCCTGTGATCACCGAGGTGCCAGCCGGTCTCACCGGACCGACTCCCGGCGGTCAGGCTCCAGGTGGTCAGGCTCCAGGTGGCCAGGCCCCCGGCGGTCAGAACCCGGGCTTTGAGGCTCCGGAGGGCAGCGAGCCCGCCCCCCCTGACGGCTCCAATCAACCGCCGGCCACTGAGGGTGCACCAGCACCGGTTCAGCCGCAGTTGCTACAGCCGCCGCCGGACGAGCCGACTGCCGAGCCGACTCCCTCTCCGGCCCCGCCGGGACCTCCGGCGCCCGCCGCACCGTCGCCCCCGGTCGGCGTTGCCCCGGCTGATTCAGCCGATCCCGAGGTCGCCGAGCAGATCCGGCAAGCCCGAGCGCGGCTGCAGAGCGAGGATCCGGCAGTGCAGCGGCAGGCCCTCGTCGCACTGAACTGTGCCGCTGCCAACCCCTTGCGCGGTAACGACGATCCGAACCTGCCGTTGGTCACCTGTGACCAGGACCGCACCGCCAGGTACTTGCTAGGGCCCGCGTTTATGTCCGGCGAGCAGATTTCCAATGCGTCGTCGGGCTTGAACCCCGAAGGCACGGGGTACGAGGTCCGGCTGGACCTCAACCGCCAGGGCGAAGACATTTGGAGCCCGTATACCGTGAACAACGTCGGCAAGCAGGCCGCGTTCGTGCTGGACACCGAGGTGGTGTCCGCACCGCAGATCAACGGGCCGATCCCGCCCGGTCAGCAAACCAGCATCACGGGCAGCTTCACCCAGGCCGAGGCCAAGAACCTAGCCGACGTTCTCAAGTACGGTTCGCTGCCGCTGTCGTTCCAGTCCTCGGAGTCCGAGACCGTCTCGGCCACTCTGGGTCTCGCCTCATTGCGCGCCGGCCTGCTCGCCGGCGCGATCGGGCTGGCCGTGGTGTTCGTCTACTGCCTGTTCTACTACCGCGCGCTCGGAGTACTGACGATCTTGTCCCTGGCGCTGTCCGGGTTGATCGTCTACGCCGTGCTGGTACTGCTCGGCCGATGGATCGGATTCACCCTGGATCTGGCCGGTGTCGCCGGCTTCATCGTCGCGATCGGCATCACCGCGGACTCTTTCGTGATCTTCTTCGAGCGCCTCAAAGACGAGATCCGGGAAGGCCGGACGTTCCGCTCCGCGGTGCCCCGGGCCTGGGTCCGCTCCCGCCGCACCATCCTGTCGGCGGACGCGGTGAGTTTCCTGGCCGCCGCGGTGCTCTACGTTCTCGCAGTAGGTCAGGTCAAAGGTTTCGCCTTCACCCTCGGCATGTCGACGGTGCTGGACCTGGTGGTGGTCTTCCTGGTGACCCATCCGCTGGTGGCGATGGCGTCGCAATCCCGGTTGTGGTCCCAACCGACTCTGTCCGGCCTCGGAGCCGCGCAGCGAGTCGGTGCCGCAAGCCGTTCGGAGCTGGCGACCGCGGGGAAGGGGACCTGAGATGGTCGGCACGCTGGGGCGCCTCTACAGCGGTACCGGTGCGTTCGACATCGTCGGGCGGCGGCGGATCTGGTCCGTGATCTCCGGCGTGCTCGTCGCGGTCTGCCTGCTCTCCATCCTGCTGCGCGGCTTCAACCTCGGCATCGACTTCGAGGGCGGTACCCGGATACAGCTCCCGGCGCAGGGAGCGCGCGGCCCGATCAGCAGCGAGCAGGTCGAGCGGGCTTTCACCGACGCGCTGGGACAGCCGCCGCAGTCAGTGCAGATCGTCGGTACCGGTTCCGCAGCGAGCATCCTGATCCGCACTGATGCGCTGGACGGCCGGGAATCGTTCGAGGTCAAGAAGGCACTGTTTGACCAGCTACGTCCGCTGGGAAGCGACGGACGGCCCAACGAAGGCGCGATCAGCGACAGCGCGGTCAGCGCCACCTGGGGCGGCGAGATCAGCCAGCAGGCACTGATTGCGCTGCTGGTCTTCCTCGGCTTGGTGACCGTGTTCCTGGCGGTGTATTTCGAGCCCCGGATGGCGCTGGCAGCGCTGGTCGCGCTCGTGCACGACGTGTTGGTGACCGCGGGGATCTACTCGCTGATCGGTTTCGAGGTGACGCCGGCGTCGGTCATCGGCCTGCTCACCATCCTCGGGTTCTCGTTGTACGACACCGTCGTGGTGTTCGACAAGGTTCAGGAGAACACCCGTGGGCTGCTAGGCCTAAGCCGGCGAACCTACGGCGAGGCCGCCAACCTCGCGATCAACCAGACTCTGATGCGTTCGATCAACACCTCGTTGATCGCGGTACTTCCGGTGCTCGGCCTGCTGGTCATCGGTGTCGGTTTACTGGGCGTCGGGACGCTCAAGGACCTCGCCCTGGTGCAGATGGTGGGCATTGTGGCGGGGGCGATGTCCTCTATCTTCTTGGCGACCCCGCTGATGGTGGACCTCACCATGCGCCGGCCGGCCTACCGGCAGCAAGCTGAGCGGGTGATCCAACGCCGTGAGAAGCTGGCCAGCAAAGCTTCCGAGCGCGAGGACGAGGTCTCGTCGACGACCGGCCCACAAAACAGGACAGCGGGGATGGCTGCCGGCGTGCCTGCCCGGGTCGGCAAGACCGCACCGGCCGGACGACGACGCGGGCATTCCGCAGGCAAGAGCAGCAGACCGTCCGGCAAGGCCGGCAGGTCGGGCACGTGACCCTGGTCGCTGACCAACTCCGGGTGCCCCACTGCTCGGAGCTCCATTAACTGCGCAGTGTAGCGCCATGGTGACGGTGTGTCGCCTGTTTCCCACTCTCGACCGTCTATTTGGTGAGTTGTCGCTCTCAGTACTTGCCTCTGACGCTCATTAGGAGAACGCTCTGTAGTCAGGCGCTGGATGTAGCTCCGGTGAGTGAGGGGCACGGGAGGGGGCACCGTGGGGGGCGACCAGGGAGGACCCGGGATGATTGGTTGGTCCGTTCCGGGTGTGGTGCATCTCCGGGAGGTGCGCGAAGACCCGGGCGGCCGCCGGGTATTGGCTCGTCACCGCATCAGCCGCAGGCCGCTCGCGGTGACCTACCTGTCAGACGAACTGCTCACCGACAACGAGTTTCGCGCTCGATTCGCCCGCGAGTTCGGGCGGCTGGCGCGGGTCCACGATGCCCGAGTGTCACGGGTTCACCGCTACGTTGAGTACCACCGTAGTGCTGCTGTCGTCGGCGACCATGTCAGCGGGACTTCACTGCGTGCACTCTTGCTTGCGCATGGAGCCGTCGGTATCGAGGCGGCGCTGGTCGTGCTCAAGGACTCGCTGCGCGGTCTCGCCGCCTATCACGCCGCAGGCCTGGCGCACGGTGACATCAAGCCCGAGAGCGTGATCCTCACGCGTGCTGGTTGCGTCCGACTCGTCGACTTCGGACTGTCGACTTCCCACGGCAGGCGACTGCTCGCTCGGTCGACACCCTTCTACCTTGCTCCCGAACAATGGAATACTGGTTCGGCTACTTCCTCGGGGGACGTGTACGCCGCTACGGTCATGTTCTTCGAGTGCTTGATCGGTGCGCCGCCGTTCTACGCCGACAGCTCCGCCGAACTCGCGGCCAAGCATGATCAGAGCAGCCCCCCGCTCGACGTGATTCCCCAACCGGCCCGCGAATTAGTGGTGCGCGGCCTTACCAAGGACCCGCACAGCCGGCCCGCGGCGCGGAGTCTCCTCGCTCACGTTGACGACGTGGCTGCCCGCGCGGTGGGCACTGGCTGGGAAAGGCGCGGGCGGCGCGAGCTGGCCAGGTTGTTGGGCAGCCATTCGGCCCTGCCTGACAAGCCCACGCTGGCGCGCCGCAGAGGCGACGTGAGCTGGGAGCGCCGGTCGCCGGTCCGGCTGGCTGCTGTCGTGGGTGGCGCTCTCGCGTTGGCCG
>JBGSWT010000038.1:0-11025 GCA_041751815.1 Pseudonocardiaceae bacterium | reverse complement strand
GTCGTGCAGGGCGAGCGCGATCCATTCGGCCGCCCCGAGCCCGCCGCCGGGCGCGCGATCGTGGTGTTGCCGGGTGACCATTCGCTCAAGGCCGATCCCAGCGCGGTGGGCCGCGCAGCGGCGGAGTGGCTGCAGCACCGGCTGCGGCCACTGGCTGATGGTGGTACCGAGACGATGGTCCTGCCCCGATCATGATCATGCGGCGGAATGCAGGCGCCGGGTAGGGCGTTGCTCGGGCCGTGGCACCCACAGTCCAACAAGTCCCTTACCGAAGGCGCGACCGTGTCACGCGGCAGCGCAGACTCATTTCGCCGGGCCAAGCGCCCGGCTGGCGCGTACCCTCAACCCCCAGTGCATACCTGGGCATGGGGGTGGTCGGAACGATGGCAGCCGACAGCAGCGAGCATGCCCAGCCCAGGCAGCCCGAATCGCGCCCCGAAAATACCCCCGAAGGGACTACTGTGGCGCCGCTGGACAGCGCGGATCACGCCGTCGAGATCCTGGGCGCCCAGGATCAGAGTGCCCAGGAGACGCCCGAGCAGCGCACCGCGCGCTTCGAGCGCGACGCCATGCCGTTGCTTGACCAGCTCTACGCGGCGGCGCTGCGGATGACCCGCAACCCGGCCGACGCCGAGGATCTCGTGCAGGAGACCTACCTCAAGGCTTATGGCGCCTTCCGCTCCTTCCGCGCGGGCACCAACCTGAGAGCGTGGCTGTACCGCATCCTGACCAATACGTACATCAATGGGTACCGCAAGCGGCAGCGTCAGCCGGTCCAGCAACCCACCGAGGAGATCACCGACTGGCAGCTCGCCCGGGCTGAGCAGCACACCTCGTCGGGCCTGCGTTCGGCGGAGATGGAAGCCCTGGACCAGTTGCCCGACTCCGATGTCAAGGAGGCTCTGAGCCAACTGGCTGAGGACTTCCGGATGGCTGTCTACCTGGCCGACGTCGAGGGCTTCGCGTACAAGGAGATCGCTGACATCATGGGTACCCCCATCGGTACCGTGATGTCGCGATTGCACCGGGGACGCAAGCAGCTGCGCGACATGCTCACCGGGGTTGCCCGCGAGCGCGGCTTCCTCCGCGACGCGGAGGTCGCGTCGTGAGCTGTGGGGATCGGAAGGACGCCGACTGCCGCGAGGTACTCAGCGAGCTGTGGCTGTTCCTGGATAACGAGTGCAACCATGAGCGGCGTGCGCTGCTGAAGCGACACTTGGATGAGTGCAGCCAGTGTCTGGAGGAGTTCGGCCTCGACGAACATCTCAAGGCGTTGCTGGCACGCAAGTGCGGTGGCGACCACGCGCCTGACGCGCTCAAGCAGCGGTTGCGCCAGTCGATCCGGGAGATCATGATGCGCCAAGCCGTCCTTGGCGCGGAGGTGAGCGTCGGACAGAACGTCGATGGCACCGTCGTGGAGGTTGCGATCAGCGTCGAAAGCCACGCCTGGCCGTCACCCGAACGCTGAATTCCGCAGGCCGCTGTGGGTCAGCAGGGTCGCTGGGGCCCGTCCGCGCGCTGACGGGCCCGCGGCCGATCTCAGCTGTTCGGACGCTTGCCGTGGTTGGCAGCGTTCTTTTTCCGGTCACGCTTCTTGCGGGCCCGCTTGGACACAGTGGCTGTCCTCCTGTATCGATTGATCTTGGGCGATGGACTGCGGTCATGGTGAGTCTGTCACGGTGTGCCATAGCTCCGCCGACCGTGGGCCGCCCACCGTGGTTGGATGACGGTGTCACGCGTCGAGGAGGGGCGATCCATGACTGAGGAGATCCGGGCCGAGATGGCGGCCAGCGTCTGGAAGATCGTGGTCGCTGAGGGCGACGCGGTGTCCGATGGCGACACGCTGGTGATCCTCGAGTCGATGAAGATGGAGATCCCGGTCCTGTCCGAGGTCGACGGAACTGTCGCGAAACTGGCGGTCTCGGAGGGCGACGTTGTGCAGCAGGGTGACCTGATCGCCGTCGTCGAATGAGGTGACCTGAGGTGGGTGGGTTGCGATGTCGACGCTGAGTGAGTTGCTTGCCCAGCACACCCATCTGCCCGGGGTTGCGGTCGGTCACCTGCAGCGGATCGTCGCCGAGTGGCAGTTGCTCGCTGATCTGTCCTTCGCTGATCTGCTGATGTGGGTGCCATTAGATCGCAGTGATGTGAGTGACATCACTACCCCGGCGCAAGACTTTCTCTGTGTGGCTCATGTCCGGCCGACCACCGGACCCACTGCCTACCCCGAGGATGTGGTCGGCACCTGTGCGGACACCGAGCGCCCGTTGTTGAGCCGGGCGCTGGGGGACGGTCGCATTCTGCGTGACGAGGAGCCGCGCTGGCTGGGCAGCGTTCCGGTACGCCGAGAAGCAGTGCCCGTGCGGCTGGGAGAGCGTCAGATTGCCGTCATCGGGCGGGAGGCGAACCTGGCGGTATCCCGAGTGCCGAGCCCACTGGAGATCGCGTACCTGGGAGTCGCCGCAGACCTGTGCCAGATGCTGGCCGACGGCACGTTTCCGGACCCGGGCACCACCGAAGACCGTCAGGGCGGCCCGCGCGCGGGTGACGGCTTGCTCCGGCTGCATCCCACCGGGATCGTGATCTACGCCAGCCCCAATGCGCTGTCCGCTTACCATCGGATGGGGCATGCCGCGGACCTGCGGGGCGAGCAGCTTGCCCTGTTGACTCGCCGGCTGGTCTCCGACCCATTTGATGCCGCCGAGGTTGCCCAGCGCATTCGCGCCGCGGTGCAGGGTAGCCCGAGCGGGCGAATCGAGGCCGACGCCGACGGTGCCACGATGCTGTTCCGCGCGCTGCCGCTGCGCCCGCAGGGTGAACCGGCCGGCGCGTTGGTGCTGGTCCGTGATGTGACCGAGGTGCGCAGCCGCGATCGTGCGCTGCTGTCCAAGGACGCCACCATCAGAGAGATCCACCACCGGGTGAAGAACAACCTGCAGACGGTGGCGGCGCTGCTGCGGTTACAATCTCGCCGCACGGTGAACATCGAGGCTCGCCAAGCGCTGCAGGAGTCGGTGCGTCGGGTGGCGTCCATCGCGATGGTGCACGAGACGCTGTCGATCTCCCTGGACGAGCGGGTGGACCTCGATGACGTCGTCGACAAGGTGCTCCCCATGATCGCCGAGGTGTCGGGGGATGCCAGCCGGGTCGTTGTGCGGAGAGAGGGCGCATTCGGGGTATTGGCGACGGAGCTCGCCACCCCACTGGTCATGGCGCTCACCGAGCTGGTGCAGAACGCTTTTGAACACGCCTTCGAACCGGGCCGGGCCGGCGAGGTGGTACTTCGCGCCGAGCGTTCCGCTGGATTGCTGGAAGTGATCGTTTCCGACGACGGCCGCGGGCTTCCGTCGGAGTTCTCGCTGGAACACTCCGAGCGGTTGGGGTTGCAGATCGTGCGCACCCTGCTTGGCTCCGAGCTACACGGATCCCTGGATCTGCAACGTAGGCAACCCTGCGGCACGCTCGCGGTGTTGCGATTGCCACTCACGACACACCGTGAGGGACGGATTCAGTAGTTCGTCCCGTCGACCATGCCGACATTCAGTGGGGCCCGGTACCTGACGGTGCCGGGCCCCACTGAATGTGCTGAAACGCGGATCAGGCGCCGGTACGGGCCCCGGTACGAGCGTTACGCCGCTTGAGGGCGCGTCGCTCGTCCTCGCTCATGCCGCCCCATACGCCAGCATCCTGTCCGGAAGCAAGTGCCCAGCTCAGGCACTCGCTATTGACCGGACAGCGCTGGCAGACGGTCTTCGCCTCGGCGATCTGCAGCAGCGCGGGACCGCTGGTTCCCACCGGGAAGAACAGCTCCGGGTCCTCGTCTCGGCAGGCCGCGTGATGGCGCCAGTCCATGGTTCTTGCTCCTCGTCGATCGCGCTGGTCATCTCAGTCCCAGCGCTGTCGTCGTCTGTCATTTGGGCTTGTGAATGATTTCACAATCGCCCGCGATGTCAAGGGGGTATCTACGGACGCGGTGTGCTGATCCACCAAGCGGGTACCCACTAGTCGAACTGCTAACCGCATGTGAAACCGATTCAGAAGCCTTACCCGAGGATAGCTGTGCGTCACGGTGCTGGGCTCGGCGAGTTACCACCGCCTTACCCGAACTACCGTTCCGCTCGAACACCGCGATAGGTTCACCGTGGTTGTGTCGTCCGACAAGCCACATCGACCGAGAGGTCGATGGACTCACGGCAGCTAGCCCTACAGCACCTAACGACATCACCTCTCAAAACGTTTCGCGCCAGTTTTTGTACTTGGGCGTCGCACCCAGCCGCGGTGGCCCCACCATGGCCAGTCAGCGCCGGAAGGGGTGTGGTCGGTGGTTAATCTGGCTCCGGTGACCGCCGACTCCACTGCTCCCCGCCCGGTTCGGGTCGCGGGCGTACTCGTGGGGCTACAGGGCTCGGCCGGTGTCGTGGTCGGGGCTGGTCTACTCGTCGTGGCTGCCCGCGGACCCACCGGTCCAGCGCCGATTCTCGCTACTGCGGTGTGGTTCGCCGGCTTCGGGGCCGTCCTGCTCGCGGTCGGCGTGAATCTGGTCCGGGGGCGCCACGGTGCCCGTAGTCCGGCCATCGTCGCGCAGCTGTTGATGCTCGGCGTCTGTTGGTACGCCGCAGGCCCGTCGTCGCGGCCTGCCTACGGGATACCGGCCGCGGCATTCTGTGTGGCCGTGCTGGTGCTGCTGTTCTGCCCACCTGCGCTGCGTTGGGCCACCGGGCACCGACGGATCTAGTTGAGGTTCGCCCGTAAGCCGCGTGCGGCCTGTCCGAGGAGTTCGGCGTGTTGCGGCCAGTCGGGAGCCCGCGACTCGAGGAAGGTGGCGCCGTCGAGGAAGCGACCCTGCTGGCCGAGTGTATGGCCCAGCTCGATGAGCTCTTGGACCCCCACCCCCGGCAGGGCTAGCCGCATTCGCAACACCCATTCGAGGTCTGCTGGCCGTCCGAGGCCCCGGTAGACCACCCGCAGGTTCTCCAGGATGCGGGCAAAGATCGCCCTTCTGGGCGAGGTCGTGAGCAATTGACGGCCGAATCGGACATTCGGGCCTGCCCTGGTCGAGGCACGGAACAGCGCCTCGCAACCGGCCAGATCAAGCAGCTCGCCGCCGTTGAACGCGTCGAGGTACCGGTCGCTGGACAGCGGCCGGACCAGAAAGTGACCGGGCATGCTGACGCCTTCCAGCGAGATCCCGGCGCGGCGGCCTACCTCGATGCAGACCACAGACAGCGTGATCGGGATGCCGAGCCTTCGGTCGACGACCTGGTCCAGCAGGGAGTTACGGGGATCGTGATAGCTGCCGGTGTTGCCGGCGAAACCCTCTTCGACGAACAGTCGATGGATGAGTGTCTCCAGCGAGTCGACTCGCTGAGCGAGCCGATCCAGCTCGCGCAGCGTAGGACCGGCGTCGAGTTCGGGGTCGGCGCCAGCGGCGATCGCAAGCGCGCCCACATCAAGCTCTGGCCCAGGCCCGCGCCCGGCCAGCAATGCGGTGAAGCGCTCGACTGCGTTCATGATGTAGTCGATCGTGCGCCCCACGGGCCCCGCTGTCGACCCGCCCCGGCAGTTGCTGCCTCAAGCATTTTGACCGCCGGAACGACGCCGACCAGCGATGTCGGCTGGTCAGCGTCGTTCCGGTGATCTGGGCCTCAGCCTTGCTTGGTCTCCCAGAAAATCTTGTCAATCTCCGCGATCAGGTTCAGCAGCTCCTGCCCGGTGGCGGGGTCCATCGACGACTTGGCGCCGCCCTCGCCGCCGCCGGCTGCCTTGGTCGCCTTGTTGAACAGCTCGTGTAGCTGCGGGTACTTCTCGAAGTGTGGTGGCTTGAAGTAGTCGGTCCACAGTACCCAGAGGTGATGCTTGACCAGGTCGCTACGCTGTTCCTTGATCACCATTGCCCGGGTACGGAACTCCGGGTCGGGGTTGGACCCCCACTTCTCTTGGATTGCCTTGACCGACTCGGCTTCGATCCGGGCCTGTGCTGGGTCATAGACGCCGCATGGGAGGTCGCAGTGCGCAGTAACCTCTAAGCGGGGGCGGTGCAGAATCCACGACAGCAGTCGCATCGTGCCTCCCTGACATGTGATGCTCCGACGTCACGCGACCCTACTACCGCGCGACCCGGCGAGCATCGGCACGGTGATCATCAGTGACATCCAACCCGGTCGGGTGGCCGTGGCGGCGCGCGGTGGTACGTGGCCCTTCGATGTCCCCGACGCTGTCCGACGGCGACGTCGTACTGGTCGGTTTGGGAGCCCGACCGCGTCCCGGGGCGGTAGCGCTGGTCCGGTGGGCACAGCGCCCCGGCCAGCTGTCGGTCAAGCGCATGGTAGGGCGTCACGGGGACGGCTGGTGGGTGCTGGGCGATAATCCCGACGGGTCCACCGACTCGCGGCAGCTCGGTACCGCAGCACCGCTCGGCCTCGTCCTCGCCCGCCTCTGCCCTACCCCCTGCAGGCTGCCCCGACGCTGCTCAACCTGGCCACCCCCGCATTCAGCGGGCTCAGCGGGGTTATTCGGTCGCCGGTGACCCCGCTGAGCCCGCTGAATGCGTCATTTCGCAGCGCGGAGCTCGGCATAGCGAGCCTGGCAGTCTTCCCAGCGCGGCAGGATCCCGGCTTGCGCGGCCTCGGCGAGGATGGGCGCGGCGCGGTCCTTGTCTGACAGCTCCACGTCGAGGTCGGTGGGCCACGGCAAGTGCAGCGCGGGATCCAGGGGGTACACCGCGTGTTCCGCTGCAGGGTCGTACCCGGTCGAGCACAGATAGGTCATGACAGTGTTCTCAGCGAGCGCGACGAACGCATGCCCGATTCCTTCGGCGAGGTACACCGCGTGGGAGGTCTCGGTGTCCAACCGCACTGCCTCCCAGCGCCCGAACGCGGGCGAGCCCACCCGGACGTCAATCGCGACGTCCAGCAGCGCACCCCGAGAGCAGTGCACGTACTTGGCCTGGCCGGGCGGCACATCGGAGAAGTGCACTCCGCGGATCACACCGCGCCGGGACACGCTGTGATTGACCTGGGCCAGGTGTAGCTGGTGTCCGGTGGCGTCGATGAACGCCAGCTCCTGGAACGGTGCCACGAACCGACCGCGGGCGTCGGGGAAGGCCCTCGGGATGAACTCGATGACTCCCGGCACCGCCAACTCACGGAACTGCACGGTGCCCCACCTTAGCTAGCACCGTGGCGGCCTGGGATTGTACCGGGTTCACCGGACGCTCGGTTGGATGCGCCAGCACCGCGCCGCCACTCCCACCACCTGATCCGGTGACACTCTGATCGACTGCTGCGGGGATTGATGCCCAGGGAAGTCACAGGCGGTTGCTGACCCGCATAACCAATCGTCAGTTCGCGCGTTGTGCACTCGACAGAGTTGTGACACGCCGTTGTCAGGTCAACCTTTGCCGTCAGTGAGCGTCATACGGACGAGTGAGGGTCGCTGATAGGCGTGGCGGAAGGGTGGTGCGGTGGCCGACCGGGCACAGCGGGCCGACTTCGGGCCCTTATCGCCGGATCTCGGGCAGGGAGGTCGGGCCGCACCCGGCTGGCCACTTGCGGCCGTCAGGGCGGGACGGGCGATCCCGCTGCCGGAGTCGCCCGCGCTGGTCTGCGACGGCGGCATGATCGTCCAAGCCAACCTGGCCGCGGCCCGACTCGCCGGCCGTTGGCTTCCCGACGCGCTGACCGGGCTTCCGCTGCAACGTCTGCTCACGGGGTCCGGCACCGATGCCGAACTCGTCAGACTGGAAGGGCACCCCGTACCGGTTCGGGTGACTCGCTGGATCATGCCGGGCACGAACCTGCTGGTCCTGTTCCTGGTCGACGTCTCCGATCTACGCTCGACCGGCGAGGCGCCCATGACCGAGCCCAGGCTTGCCGAAGCCCAGCGGGCCGAGACCGAGGGTGAGTCGGTCGTCAGCCTCAGACCTTGGCAGCCCGACCCGGTGGCCGGTGCGACCCGGTGGCCGCGGGGGCGCCATGACATCTTTGGCGAGGCCCGGGACCTCTTTGGCGAGCCCCAGGTGGACAGTGAGCTTGCGCAGGAGCGCGCGCGGCTGCTGGAGGCGCAGCGGATTGCCCGGATCGGCAGTTTTACCTGGGAGTGGGTCCCCAACAAGCTCAGCTACAGCCCCGCTCTGGCAGAGCTGTTCGCCGGGCGCTGCGTCGACCCCGCCGACCCGTTACGGCACGTTCATCCCGAGGACCTGCCGACCTTGGTGCGGCGGGTGCAAGAAATGGTCTCCGATCCGGGTGCGGGCACCTTGGAGGCGGAGTTCCGTGGGCTGCCTGAATACGGCGAGACCTGCTACGTGTGCCGGCTGCGGGCGCAGCGGTCGGACAGCGGGGAGATCCTCCGCCTGATAGGCACCGTGCAAGACGTCACGCAGGAACGGGCGCTGGAGCGTGAGCTGCGTGACGAGCAGCGTCGGCTGGCGGAGGCGCAGCGGGTGGCCCGGATCGGTACCTGGGAGTGGGAGCCGGGCTCGGACCGGCTCATCTGGTCGGACATGATGCAAGACCTTTACGGGGCGGCGCCGGCCCAAGGCCAGCCCACCTACCAGGCCTATCTGTCCCTCGTGCACCCCGACGACCGGGAATGGGTGGACGAGCTGTGGCGTCAGCTGCTCATCGACCAGGTGCCGGTGGAATGCGAGCATCGGGTGCTGCGGCCGGACGGGAAGGTACGCACCTTCCGGTGCCACGGCGCGGTCATCGTCGATACGTCCGGCAGCCTGCGCCTGGTGGGGACCGCGCAGGACGTCACCGACCAGCGGGCTGCCGAGGTCCGGATGATGCGTTCCAGCCAGCGCTTCGCTGACCTGGTCGCCATCGCCCCGGTAGGCATCGGAATCTTCGACGACGCCGATCGGCTGATCGACGCCAATGAAGCGCTGTGCAAGCTGCTGGGCTATGACCTGGAGACACTTCGGGGGATGAGTTCCGACGCGCTCACCCACCCCGACGACCGAGCTGAGCGGCTGCGCACCATGCGTAGCCACCGGGCGGCACCCTGTGAGAGTTACACCGTGCCGCAGCGGATGCTGCTGCGGGCCGATGGTGAGCCGGTGTACTGCGAGCTGCACATCTCGACGTCGGTACAAGATGACGGGCAACGTTTCATGCTGGTTGTCTTCACTGACGTCACCGAGCGCCGCCGAGTGGCCGAGGCCCTGAAGTACCGGGCGACCCACGACGAGCTCACCGGCCTGCCCAATCGGGCCGCGATCAAGGACACTCTGACCGAGCTGCTGTCGTCACCCGATCACGACCTCGCAGTGTTGTTCTGCGATATCGACAACTTCAAGCGGGTCAACGATGCTCTGGGTCACGACGCAGGTGACGAGCTGCTGATCGCGTTGGCACGGTGGCTGCGCGACGGGTTGCTCGAGGGTTGCCTCGGCGGCCGGCTCTCCGGCGATGTTTTTGTGGTCGTCTGTTCCGACGTCGCCGCACAGGGCGGTATCGGCGCACTTGTCGCCATGGTGTCGGCGTTGTTGCGTACCGCGATCCCGCTGCGGGGTCAGCTAATCCGGGTGTCGGCAGCCATCGGAGTGGCGCTGCCCGATGCCATTACCGACCAAGCCGCTACCAGCGGCGCGGAGGACTTGCTGCGCTTCGCCGAAGCAGCCATGTTCGAGGCCAAGCGTGGTGGCACCGGGCATTTCGCGATGGCCAGCGCGGCGTTGATGGCATCGGCCGATCGGCAGATGGAGCTGGAGTGCCAGCTTCGCGAGGCGCTGGTGCGCGACGAACTGCAGCTGTACTACCAGCCGGTGGTCGATCCCGACGGGGTGATCCTCTCAGCGGAAGCGCTGATCCGCTGGCCGCACCCGGAGCACGGGATGCTCAGTCCGGACGTGTTTCTGCCGGTGGCCGAGCAAGGCGGCTTGATGCGCGAGCTGGACCGCTGGGTGTTGCGCACCGCGTTGCGTGAGGCGCGGAACTGGGTGACGCCTGATGGGCGCCCCATCGCCGTCGCGGTCAACCTCTCCGCGCAGATCCCTGGCGAACCCGGCTTCGTCGACACCGTGGCCACCGCACTAGCCGAGAGCGGGCTGCCGTGGAACCGCTTGGTGTTGGAGCTGGTGGAGACGGCGCTGGTGGACTTGCCCAGCGTGGCCCGGCAAGCGATGGATGAGCTGGTCGAACGCGGGGTGCGCTTCGCCGTCGACGATTTCGGCACCGGTTACTCATCGCTGGCCCGCCTCAAGGAGCTGCCCGCGCAGATCGTCAAGCTGGATCGGCGGTTCGTCTCCGGGGTCGGAGTCGATCCGTCAGATCTCGCGGTGGCGCGCGCGGTGGTCGACATGGCCCGCGCGATGGGTCTCAGCTGTGTCGCTGAGGGCGTGGAGACCGCGACCCAGTTCCAGGCACTGCGGCGGCTCGGCGTGGACGCCTACCAGGGCTGGTTTTTCTCTCGGGCGGTCGGCGGACCCGAGTTCCGCGCCCTACTCGGCCTCGGACCACTTCGCTAACCCTCCCCCCTCTCCCGGCGTGTCGCTCTCTCCTGCCCGGCGTGTCAGCCCTTCTTGCCCGGTGTGTCAGCCTCTGGTGCTCGCTGTGACCGCGTCTGGTGCCCGGGTACCGGATCCCGGGTTATGGTGCCCGGACACCTTCGGGTGCTCCGACCGGTTATCGGGAAGACGGCGCAAATGATCGAATTCCGCGGCGTTACCAAGCGGTTCGATGACGGTACCGTGGCCGTCGACGCGCTCGATCTCCTCGCCGCCGAGGGGCAGATCACCGTGCTGGTCGGGCCATCGGGTTGCGGTAAGACCACGTCCCTGCGGATGGTCAACCGGATGGTCGAGCCCACCTCGGGCACGCTGCTGATCAATGGGCGCGACATCCGCTCCCGCCCGTCCGCGGAGCTGCGCCGGGGAATCGGCTATGTCATCCAGCAGGCCGGGCTGTTCCCGCACCGCACCGTGGTGGACAACATCGCCACGGTGCCGCTGCTCACCGGCGCCACTCGACGGGACGCCCGCGCGCGGGCCGCCGAGTTGCTCGACGTCGTCGGGTTGCCCGC
>JBGSWT010000037.1:0-2622 GCA_041751815.1 Pseudonocardiaceae bacterium | reverse complement strand
CAGACCCCGGGTGAACACCCCCGCCAACACCCCCACCGAGATCCGGTCCGGCAACCGCTCCCCCACCGCCTTCGCCTCCCGCGTCATCCCTGCCACACCGACGATCATACACCATGATGATCACTTATGGAAGTGGCATTGAGGCGCTTCCGGTGCAGGCGTCCACCCCTGGATGGGTGAGCCACTGTGACCACCAGGGGTCTTCCGCGCTCGTGTCGAGCAGGTGTTCGTGGGCGTGGTCGGCGGCTCGGCGGAGCCGGTCGGGGTCGGCTTGACGGCCCGCCGCCGACAGAGCGCGATCTGCCAGGACCGCGCGCAGCCGTGGAGTCAAAGCGTGGGGTGTACGTCGTGCGGCTACGTCCAGCAGTGTGGCGGCCTCATCGTGGTGGCCCAGCCACGATTCCTGGTGCCCGGCGCTGGCGAGAAGGTTCGCGGTGGCGCGGTCGAGGGCAGGGTGGCCGTCGACTTCACGGGTGAGGAGCAGTCCGCTCTGGTAGACGCGCTGGGCTTGGGGGTGAGCGGCGGAGTCGAACAGCATCCATCCGTACAGCTCGCTCAGTTCCAGGTAGGACACGTGCAGGCGCTGTCCGGTCCGGCGGTCGTAGCGGCTCCGGGTGAGTATCGTCGCGAGGCTCCGCCACAGTCCGCTGGTCCATTGCACGGCGGCTCCGCTGCCTTCGGTGTCGTCGAGATCGCGCATCTGCCGGATCGTGTCGTCGATGTGGTCGGCGAGATGGGGGGAGACCCATGGCCCACCAGCAGCGGGCGTGATGAGGCTCGAGGCGGGGCCGTCGAGCAGGTCGAGGGCGGACGCGGTCACCGCCATTCCGGACAGCAGCAGCAGCGATCGTCGTTTCATCAGGTCGAACTCAGTGATCTCGTCCAGCAGTTCATCCAAGCCTGCCTTCCACGGCGCGTTCAGCGCACGCCGGCATCGTTGCGGACGGGGACCATCCCATCCCAGGTCAGCGGCTGTCGCGGGCCGGTCGCGTTCGCGGAGCACCACGAGAATGGCGGTCAGCGGGTCCGGGGAGGGGCGGCGGCCCCGGAGCCAGGGATAGGCGGACTTGGGGTGCATGGGCCGCAGGCCGCGGCGGGCCCGGACCTGGTTGACGCGGGACATCAACTGCTCGGCGGACCAGCCGAGCTCGGTGATCTCTTCGCGGAGGGTTCGAGGGGCAGACGGGTCGGCGATGGCGTACTCCCTCCTCGGCGCAGAAAACAGCACCTTGAACCTAACTCGACACGATCCGAGGAAGGAGGTGCTCGGTCGGGCTTGTGGTGTCGCTACACCTGTTCGTGCCCGCGGTGGTCTTGGCGCGGTCACGCGGCCGGGCCATCGTGGACGTCATGACACCTACTGCGATCCTCGCCGATCTCACCGCCGACCTGTTCGATCTCGACGTCCGGGTGGAAGGACCCGACACGGTGGTGCTGGACCTCATCACCGACAACGGCTGCGGGACGCTACCGGCCTGCCTGTACCCGACCGACCCCCGGTAGCTCTGCGGGGATGCCCGTTCCAGACCGAGATCGGGGGGCCGTGCGATGTCCCGTCCAGTGTTCGCGGCCCGCCCGATCGGTCTGGCCCGTATCCCCCTGCGCCCGGCCAACGGCACAGGTCTCGACGACGATCCCCTGCTGGGCGAGGCCGTTGCGGTAGCCAGCTCGCCGACCACCGCAGCGTTCGGCGACCACCCACCAGGAGGCGCTGCGGCGTTGACGTGGCGGGGCTATGCGATCCGGTCACGGATGCGCACCACTCCGCACGGAGTCTTCGCGGGCGTCGCGAGCGTGACGTTCACGACCGGTCCGGCGTGCCTGCGGCTCGGCACGGACCATCGGACCGTCACCGGACCGGACCCGACATGGCTGGCCGCACTGGCCGACACGGTCATCGACCGCGACGACGGCCTGGCGGGTGCGACGCTGACGACCAGCAACACCGTCCGGCAGCGGGGACAGCGTTGGGAGAGTGAACGCCCCGCAGACCGCAGATCGGGCGGTCCTGCCGCTACCAGCGTCCGCGACACCGAGGTGGTCTCGTGGGGTGCTGGCGGGATGCCGAACCGGCGCCTTGGCGGCGAAGGTGATCGCCGAGTCGGCCGGGCGATGGCCGCACGCACCCGATGGCGCGGTGCAGCAGCTCCTTCGCGACCTGATCGGCCACGGCCTCCTGCTCCACGACCTGCTCCCACAGGACCTGCGGCACGATCCGCTGGGACATCTCCTGGACCGCGTCCCGTCCGCCTGGCCCCACCGCGCGCAGGTACGCAGGCTACGGGAGCTGCTGGTCGCCGCGGACCGGCAGTCCCCGGGGAACACGGTCCGCCGCACCCTGCTGGATGAGGCGCTGACTACCGCGGACACGATCCTTCCCGCCGACCGTCTGGTGCGGGTCGACACCGTCGTGGACGCCACCGTGACGCTGCCGCGGGCACTCGCCGACCAGGCCGCCAAGGCCGCTGGCGTGCTCTGGCAGGTCGGGTGGGGCACTGATCCGCTGGCGGACTATCACCACCGGTTCCTGCAACGGTATGGGACGCGCCGGTCCGTACCGGTGCGGGAGGCCACCGCCCCGGTCATCGGTCTCGGCCTGCCGGCGGTCGACGTCGGCCCGAT
>JBGSWT010000036.1:0-1739 GCA_041751815.1 Pseudonocardiaceae bacterium | reverse complement strand
GACGCCCAGGTGCCCGCGAGTGAGGACGTGGGCGTGGCGGAGGAGGCAGATGCGGCCCGGGCGCCGGTGCTGGGGGGACGTCCGGTGCTGGTCGCGTGGTCGGCCGGGGAGAACCGGCACCTGCTGGAGGAGCTGATCCAGGCTCGGCTGGCGCTGCGCCGTTACGGGGTCAACGTCAACCAGGCGGTCGCCGTGCTCAACAGCGTCGGGGAGGCGCCGTTGTGGCTCGAGCAGGCCGTCGCCGGCACCAGCCGCGCGGTGGCCAGGGTCGACGAGGCGGCCGTGGCACTGACCCGCCGGCTGGTCTGAGCAGGGTGTTCTCATCGCTCAGATCTCGCCCCGCGGCTGACAGCTTCAGGGCCGCCTGCACCACCTCTCCACCGATGGTCCACGACCCCCGGGAACCGGCATTACCCGCTGTTGCAGAGGCCGCAGGAGTGCCGACGATCGGCGCGCGCCGACGTCGGCGCCAACTTCCCAGATTGAGGTCGACTCCGTTTGACGTCAGCAGGGCTGCGCTGTCACCTCAGTCCGATGTCTGACAGGCTGGAACGGTGACGGCACCACGCGACGAACTGGCGCCTCAAGCCTTCGTTTCCTACTCCTGGGACAATCAACAGCACCAGGATTGGGTGCTGCAACTGGCCACCCGACTAAGGAGCGACGGAGTCGACGTTGTCCTCGACCGTTGGGACACGCGATTGGGCAGCGACCTGAGTCTGTTCATGGAACGCGCTGGTGACACGGCGTACCGGGTGCTCGTGATCGCAACGTCGAAGTACGTGGAGAAGGCTGACGCGGCGGAAGGCGGAGTGGGCTATGAACGCCGCGTCATCACTCCGACCCTGATGCAGGCGCTGCATGGACATCGGGTCGTCCCGGTCTTGCGCGACAACCCTGCGGCCCGGCTGCCCCGATTTCTCGGAGCAGCCAAGTACATCAACCTTCGCGTCGGAAGCGACTACGAGGAGGGGTACTACGAGCTGCTTCAGGACCTGCACGGCCATCAGGCCACGCCCAAGCCACCACTGGGCAGGAACCCCTTCATGAGCCACATGGATGGGGAGACGCCGATCGCGCTTCGGGACGACCCGGCGCGCTATGTTGCGCCCGCACTACAAAGTGAAGTGACCTTCGACTACACGAACAACGACGGCCGATTCGTCATCGGCTCCGGGGACCGCGCCTTCACGTTGACCTTCACGGACTGTGGCTACGGCGCGATCTACATCTACAACGACCCCGCTGACATCAAGACAGTCGCCTTGGCGCCTGCCGTAAAGACTCCTGAAGGCGTGGGCGATGCCTCACTCTTCGACGGTTCATCGCGGACGCGCACGATCCGCGTCGGCGACGCGGCGATCTTGCGCAACCGCAACGATTACTGGGCGGCGGTCTTCGTCGATGAGGTGCTTCCACGGGGGAGCAGCCCAACGGGTGAAGCACGGATGACCTTCCGCTACTTCATCCCTGCGGTTCCTGATCCAGAGCTTGCGTCTACAGCCTCAGGGGCCTGATCAAGCTGCCCCTGGGCCCAGGCAACGGCCGACGCCAGGAAGACCAAGTGCCGTTCCTCCCCACGGCACCCGACAGGTGCAGGTGCCATGCATCCGTCGGTAGTGGCTAACGTCAGCACGTGGGCAGGCGGTACGCGGTTCCAGCCGCGGCACTCCGGGCTGTGACGGCCGTCGTGGGTCCTTCCGGCTACAGCCAGAAGGGCCGGCGCGGCCTGTGGATCA
>JBGSWT010000035.1:0-2168 GCA_041751815.1 Pseudonocardiaceae bacterium | reverse complement strand
ATCAAACGCTACGGCCCTGACCGGGTCGCCGGATTTTCGCCGATCCCGGCGATGTCGATGGTGAGCCACGCCGTCGGTGCTCGGTTCATCTCGCTGATCGGCGGGGCAATGCTGTCGTTCTACGACTGGTACGCCGATCTTCCGGTGGCCTCGCCGCAGGTGTTCGGCGACCAGACCGACGTGCCCGAGTCCGCCGACTGGTTCGATGCCGGCTACCTGCTCATGTGGGGCTCCAACGTCCCGGTCACCCGTACCCCGGACGCGCATTACATGACCGAGGCCCGTTACCGGGGCCAGAAGGTGATCGTCGTGTCGCCGGACTACGGCGACCACACCAAATTCGCCGACGAGTGGTTGCCGGCGCGGCCGGGCACCGACGCCGCGCTGGCCATGGCCATGGGTCACGTGATCCTCAAGGAATTCTTCGTCGACCGGCAGACGCCCCGCTTCACCGACTACGTCAAGCGTTACACCGATCTCCCGTTCCTGGTCACTCTCCAGCAGCGTGGCGAGGCCTACGTCCCCGACAAGTTCCTCACCGCCGCGGACCTAGGTGACGCCGGTGAAGGTGCGCTGTCCAAAACTGTGCTGCTGGACGGGGGCAGCGGTGAACCGGTGGTCCCGAACGGGTCGCTGGGCCATCGGTTCACCGCCTCCGGGGAAGGTCACTGGAACCTCGACCTGCACGGTGTCGACCCGCTGCTGAGCATGCACGGTGACGGCGGCGTCACCGCCGAGGTCCACCTCCCCCGGTTCGACACCGCCGAGCCCGGCGTACTGTGCCGGGGAGTGCCGGCCCGGATGGTCGCCGGCAGGCTGGTCACCACGGTGTTCGATCTGCTGCTGGCGCAGTACGGGGTGCACCGGCCGGGCCTTCCGGGCACCTGGCCGACCGGCTACGACGATGCCGAGCAGCCGTGTACTCCAGCCTGGCAGGAGCCGATCACCGGGGTGCCGGCGGCCGCGGCGGAGCGGATCGGCCGGGAGTTCGCCGACAACGCCGAGCGTTCGGGCGGCCGGTCGATGATCCTGATGGGCGCCGGCACCAACCACTGGTTCCACTCCGACCAGACCTACCGGTCGTTCCTGGCGCTGGTGATGCTGACCGGGTGCCAGGGAATCAACGGCGGCGGTTGGGCACACTACGTCGGGCAGGAGAAGGTCCGGCCGATCACCGGCTGGTCCACGCTGGCCTT
This sequence comes from Pseudonocardiaceae bacterium, assembly GCA_041751815.1. Lineage (GTDB taxonomy): Bacteria > Actinomycetota > Actinomycetes > Mycobacteriales > Pseudonocardiaceae. Next base: position 972 of record JBGSWT010000035.1, on the reverse strand, counting down.
CGGCCTGGACTGGCAGCGGCCGCCGCGGCAGATGCAGGGCACCATCTACTGGTACCTGGCCACCGACCAGTGGCGCTACGACCCGTTCACCGCCGAGGCGATGGCTTCGCCACTAGCGCAGGGACGCTTTGCCGGGCGGACCGCGGCGGACAACATCGCACTGGCCAGCCGGCTGGGCTGGATGCCCAGCTACCCGACGTTCAACCGCAACCCGCTGGATTTGGCCGACGAGGCACAACGCCTGGGCAAGGACGCCGCGCAGCATGTCGTCGACGGCTTGTCCACCGGGCACCTGCAGTTCGCCTGCGAGGACCCGGACGCGCCGGAGAACTTCCCGCGGTGCCTGACCGTGTGGCGGGCCAACCTGCTCGGCTCCTCCGCCAAGGGCAACGAGTACTTCCTGCGCCACTTGCTGGGCAGTGACTCCAATCTGCAGGCCACCGACCGCGATGGGGTACGCCCCGTCGAGGTCACCTGGCGCGACGAGGCGCCGGTCGGCAAGCTCGACCTGCTGCTGTCGCTGGACTTCCGGATGACCAGCACCACCCTGTTCTCCGACGTGGTGTTGCCCGCCGCCACCTGGTATGAGAAGCACGACCTTTCCAGCACCGATATGCATCCCTACGTGCACGCTTTCTCTCCCGCGATCTCTCCGCAGTGGGAATCCAAGACCGACTTCGAGGCGTTTCAGCGGATCGCTCGCGGCTTCTCCTGGCTGGCCGAAAAGCACCTGGGGGTGCGCCAGGACATCGTGGCGGTACCGCTGCTGCACGACACCTCCGACGCCACCGCGCAGCCCGGTGGCCGGGTGCTGGACTGGAAAGCCGGCGAGTGCGAGCCGATACCCGGCAAAACCATGCCGCGGCTGGTCGTGGTGGAGCGCGACTACCCGGCGGTCGGCGAGAAGATGGCAGCGCTCGGCCCGATGGTGGAGCGCGTCGGCCTGACCACCAAGGGCGTCACCTTCCACCC
>JBGSWT010000034.1:0-3373 GCA_041751815.1 Pseudonocardiaceae bacterium | reverse complement strand
GCCAGCGCGCTGGCCGGGACCGCCGGTGCGGCAGTGGGAACCAGCGCGCTGCTCGGAAGCCCCTCAGTGGTTCCCGCAACGCGCGGAACAGGGCACGACACCCACGGCGGCGGGCTGGCCGGTCCGATGTTTCGCACCGGGCGCACCGTCGATCACGAGGCCAACCGGTTCAACCCGACAGAACTGCTGCGCGACTTCGACTCCGGCATCACGTCACGGCTGCCGGACGGGCGAACGCTACGCGAATGGCAGATCTTCGCCACCGACCACGAGATCGAGGTGGCGCCCGGCGTCCGGTTTCCGGCGTGGACGTTCAACGCGCGGGTGCCCGGGCCCACCCTGCGCGCCACGGCCGGTGACGTGTTGCGGGTGCAGTTCATGAACGGTTCGGCGCATCCGCACACGATGCACTTCCACGGGATCCATCCGGCGGAGATGGACGGGGTGCCCGGGATCGGCGCGGGGATCATCCAACCCGGCGCCAGCGTCACCTACTCCTTCGAAGCCGAACCGTTCGGGCTGCACCTCTACCACTGCCATGTCGGTCCGCTGGCCGAGCACATCGCCCGCGGGATGTACGGCACGTTCCTCATCGACCCGCCGCAGCCGCGCCCCGCGGCCGACGAGCTGGTGATGGTGATGCACGGCTACAACACCACCTTCGACGGCCAGGGCAACCAGCTCTACGCGGTCAACGGCATTCCGTTTCATTACATGCACGAGCCGGTTCGGGTGCGCCGCGGCGAGCTCGTCCGGATCTACCTGGTGAACATCCTGGAGTACGACCCGATCAACAGCTTCCACGTGCACGGCAACTTCTTCGAGTACTATCCGACGGGCACCCGGCTGCAGCCGGCGGAGTACACCGATACGGTCGTGCTCGGCCAGGGTCAGCGCGGGATCTGCGAGCTGCGCTTTCCGCACGTCGGACGGTACATGTTCCACGCGCACAAGACCGAGTTCGCCGACCTCGGCTGGATGGGGTTCTTCGAGGTAGTCGAATGAACGCCGACCCGGTGTTGCGCCGTGCTGCCAGCAGCGGCTGGGTGCTCGCCGTCGCGGCCGTGCTTACCCTCGCAGCGGCGCTGTTCGTGGTAGGCGTGCTGGGCGGGCAGACGCTGCCGCAGCGCAGCGGCCCACCGATCGAGACTCTGGCTGTCGAACGGGCAGTGCTGTCCCCAGGGACCATCGAGCTGACCGTGCGCAACACCGGGCCCGATCCGGTGCAGGTCGGCCAGGTCGCGGTCAACGACTCCTATGTGGGGTTCACCGGGGGAGAGGAGCCGATCAGGCGACTCGGCACTGGGACGCTTCGGCTGGAGGTGCCGTGGCAGGACGGCCAGCCGTACCTGGTCTCGATCCTCACCTCGACGGGCGCGGTGATCGAGCACGAGATCCCGGTGGCGACGATGACGCCCCAGCCGGGCGGCGGTTCCGTCGGACTCATGGTGCTGCTCGGCAGTTACGTCGGCATCATCCCCGTCCTGCTCGGGATGCTGTTTCTGCCCGCAGTGCGACGGGTGAGCGCCCGGACGGTGCGCGTGCTGCTGGCGCTGACCGTCGGGCTACTGGCATTTCTGGCCGCGGACGCTGCGATCGACGCAATCGGGCTCGCTGGGCCTACCGGTGCTGCGTTCGGCGGCGTCGCGCTCGTCGTGCTCGGTGCTGGTCTCGTTTTCCTGGCCTTGACGTCCGTGGACGTGTTTCTGCAGGCCCGCCGGTCCCGTGGCGAACCTGCGACGGAATCTTCAGACGGCCAACGGCTCGCTCTGATGATCGCGATCGGGATCGGGCTGCACAACCTCGGCGAGGGTCTCGCCATCGGGTCGGCCTACGCGATCGGCGCGCTGGCTCTCGGCGGATCGCTGGTGATCGGATTCGCGATCCACAACACCACGGAGGGTCTGGCTGTGGTGGTGCCGCTGTCCGGTCAACCGGTATCCCTGCTGCGCCTTCTCGGCCTGGGTCTGCTGGCCGGCGCACCCGCCGTGGCCGGGACGCTGATCGGCTCCACCGTCGTCAACGCGGAGCTGTCCGCGTTCCTGATCGGGATCGGGGTCGGGGCGATCCTGCAGGTCATCGTGCAGATCGCGCCCAGCCTGCGGGACCGGGCCAGCGGCCTGATCGACCCAGCCACCTACGGCGGCCTCGCCGCAGGCGCGTTGCTGATGTACGCCACCGGCCTGTTCGTGGTTGTCTAAGCGCAGCGATGTAAGCGCAGCTCAGCCGATCGACGGGCCCAGTCCCAACGATTGCGGGGTGCTCGAGTCGGGAGACGGTTGCCGCAGCCCCTCGTCCAGCGACCCGAACTCGGTCATCAGCGCGGCACTGCCACCCCACGGGGTTTGCTCCTCAGCGACCAGGGAGTTGGTGGTGAGCAGCAGCCCGGCCACCGACGCACCGTTCTGCAGCGCCGCCCGGGCCACCCGCAGCGGGTCGATGATGCCCATCTCGATCATGTTGCCGAAGCGGCCCTCGAGGGCGTCGAATCCCTCGTCGGTCCCGAGCTCGGCGATCCTGCTGACCACCTCCTGGCCCGAGTAGCCGGCGTTGCTGGCGATCAGGAAGGCCGGTTCGGTGAGCGAGCGGCGGACGATGTCAACGCCCATCGCGTAGTCGTCCTTGACGGCCAGGTCGTCCAGTGCCTGGTCGGCGTGCACCAGTGCGGCACCGCCACCGGCCACGATGCCCTCGGCCATCGCGGCACGCGTTGCCGACAGCGCGTCCTCCACCCGGTGCTGCAGCTCGGCGAGCTCCGCGTTGGTCGGGGCTCCCACACTGATCACCGCGACCTTCCCGGACAGCGCCCCGATCCGCTCGTTGAGCACGTCCTCGTCGACGCCGTAGGTCGCGCGTTCGCGTTCGGCGCGCATCTGGGTGAGCCGGAACTCGATGGCCTCCGCCGCACCGGCCCCGCCGATGATCGCGGTGCGGTCGGCGTTCACCCGCACCTGGGACGCCCGGCCAAGCTGGCCGGCCGTCATGGTCTCCAGGGTGAAGCCGGAATGCTTGCTGTAGACCTCGCCGCCGGTGATCGTGGCGATGTCTTCGAGCTTGCGGAGCCTGCGGTCGCCGAAACCGGGCGCCCGGACCGCAACGCACTGGAAGATGCGGTTCACGTGGTTGTGCACCAGCATGCTCAGCGCCGTGCCCTCGATGTTCTCCGCGACGATCACCAGCGGGCGCGGATCCCGCATCACCTTGTCCAGCAGCGGCATGAGCTGCTGAACCGTCGTGATCTTCTCGCTGCACAGCAGGATGTACGGGTCGTCGATGATCGCTTCCAGGCTGGCCGGGTTGGTCACCATGTACGGCGAGACGTACCCGTTGTCCCACTCGAAGCCCTCGACGAAGTCGACGCTCATGCCGTGCG
>JBGSWT010000033.1:0-1671 GCA_041751815.1 Pseudonocardiaceae bacterium | reverse complement strand
ACCCGGCACGGCGTCGGGCAGGCAACGGCGGCAGGCTCGGTAGCCGGCGCGCTGGGCGGCCGCGGCGGTGGGGAGGAAGGTGACGTTCTGCGGTTTGGGTGTCACCGCGGGGCAGGACGGCCGGCAGTAAATGCCGGTGGTCCGTACGGCGACGACGAAACAGCCGTCGAAGCGGGCATCGCGTGAGGAGATGGCTCGGTAGCAGCGGTCGTGGTTGAGCAGCACGGCCTCGATCGTGCCAGCCCGACGGAGCCGGGTCTGGCGGGAATCAGACACCGACAGCGAGGCAGGTCGACGCTTGGTAGTTGCGCCATTCGGCGGCACCCAACCGACCTTGACGTCCCTAGTGTGCCGCCATGACATTGACTGGTAGCACACGGTGGCGCGCCACAGTGCTGGCGGCCATCGCCGCAGTCTCACTCGCGCTAGCCGGCTGCAACGACGGCTCGGCCTCCGACCCAGCTCCCGGCAGCACCGAGCAACAACAGGATGGTGGTGGCGGCTACGGCTACTGACGGATTGACGGCTGCGGGGCGATCGGGCTCGGGAGCCTAGAGACCTCAGGTGCCTCGAGACCCAGTGGCCTAGACTCGACGTCCCGTGAGCCTCACCCTCGGTATCGTCGGGCTGCCCAACGTCGGCAAGTCCACCCTGTTCAATGCGCTGACCCGCAACAACGTGCTCGCGGCGAACTATGCCTTCGCCACCATCGAGCCCAACGTCGGGGTGGTGCCGTTGCCCGACGAACGTCTCGGGCGGTTGGCTGAGCTTGTCGACAGCGCCAAGGTGGTGCCGGCGACGGTGTCGTTCGTCGACATCGCGGGGATCGTGGCTGGGGCCTGGCAGGGCGCCGGGCTGGGTAACAAGTTCCTCGCCAACATCCGCGAGGCCAACGCGATCTGTCAGGTCGTGCGGGTCTTCGACGACCCTGACGTGCTGCATGTCGACGGGCGGATCGACCCGGCCGACGACATCGCCACGGTCGAGACCGAGTTGGTGCTGGCCGATCTGCAAACCGTGGATCGCGCGTTGCCGCGGTTGGAGAAGGAGGCCCGGACCCATCCCCGGGAACGGCGCACCTCCCTGGCCGCGGCGCACGCCGCCAGGGAGGTGCTCGACGCCGGCCGTACCTTGTTTGCCGCCCGCGCGGAGCTGGAGGTTGACGCGCTCGCTGAACTCAGCCTGCTCACCCTCAAGCCTTTCGTGTATGTCTTCAACGCTGATGAAGGTGTGCTCGCCGATCCGGAGCGCCAAGCCGAGCTGTGCAAGCTGGTCGCACCCGCCGATGCGGTGTTCCTGGACGCCAAAGTGGAATCCGAACTGCTTGAACTGGACCCGGCGTCCGCGCGGGAACTACTGGACTCGATCGGGCAATCCGAACCAGGACTGCATGCGCTGGCCCGCGTCGGGTTCCACACCCTGGGGTTGCAGACCTATCTCACCGCCGGGCCCAAGGAATCCAGGGCGTGGACCATCCGAGCCGGGGCGACCGCACCGGAGGCCGCCGGGGTGATCCACAGTGACTTCCAGCGTGGGTTCATCAAGGCCGAGATCGTGTCCTACGACGATCTGATCGCGGCCGGTTCGATGGCGCAGGCCCGGGCCGCTGGGAAGGTGCGGATGGAGGGCAAGGACTACGTGATGGCCGACGGCGACGTGGTCGATTTCCGC
>JBGSWT010000032.1:0-3301 GCA_041751815.1 Pseudonocardiaceae bacterium | reverse complement strand
TCCTCCTCAATGGAGGAGGTGACGGCCGAGTTGCCGATGTTCGCGTTGATCTTCACCAGGAACTTCTTCCCGATGATCATCGGCTCGGACTCGGGGTGCCGGTGGTTGGCCGGGATCACCGCGCGGCCGCGGGCCACCTCGGCGAGCACCAGTGTGACGTCGACGCCCTCGCGGGCGGCGATGAACTCCATTTCGGGGGTGACGATGCCGGCCCGGGCCCAGGCAAGTTGGGTGGCTGCGCCTCCTACCGGTTCGCGGGCTCCGATCCACGGTTCCCGCAGCCGGGGGAGTCCACTATGGACGTCGATGGTCACCTCGGCGTCGGTATAGGGACCCGAGGTGTCATAGAGGTCGAAGTGCTCCCCGTTGGTCAGATCCACCCGGCGGACGGGTACCCGCAGCCCGGCACCGACCTCGCGATAGACCTTGCGCGACCCGGTGATCGGACCAGTGGTCACGGCGGGCTCGATGGTATGGTCCCGCAGCTGGTTATGCAGCCGATTGTGCGACATGGTCATGGATCAGCCTTCCTACGCCGGCATTACCCGGACAGGTTCTGCGGTCGACAGCCCCGGGTCGCTACCCAGCTGCCCTCTCAGCCCGCTGCGGTGCGAGCTCCCGCGTGTTCAGTTGACCAAACTGAACGTAGTGCCCAGCAGAGCGAATCTGCAAAGGTTCAGATGACGATTGATCGTGGTACCGCTAGTATTCGGATGGTCGCTTACAGTGACAACACGTCGGGGGGCTCCGTGTCTGACATTTCGTTGGATCGTGTCGTCGTGGTCGGGCAGGGTTACGTCGGCCTGCCGGTCGCTATTCGGGCCGTCGAGGTCGGTTTCGACGTCGTCGGTTTTGACATCGACAAGACCCGTATCGATTGCCTCCGCAAGGCAAAGACGTTCGTCGACGACATCACCGACGGCGACCTCGCGACAGCGATGAGTACTGGACGGTATCTCGCCACCGACGATCCTGCGGCGCTGGCGGGGTTCGACGTCGCGGTCGTCTGCGTACCGACTCCCTGGCGGGACGGCGCGCCAGATCTGAGTTACGTCGAGGATGCGGCGGCCATCATCGCCCCCCACATCACTCCTGGATGCTGTGTTGTCCTCGAGTCCACGAGCTATCCCGGCACTACTGAGGAGATCTTCATCCCGATCCTGGAGGCTGGCTCGGGACTGTGCGCGGGGGAGCAGTTCTGCGTCGGATACAGCCCTGAACGCATCGACCCCGGCAACAAGATCTGGCGGATCGACAATACTCCGAAGATCATCGCCGGCATGAACCAGGCCTCGCTGCAAGCGCTGGCCGACTTCTACGGTCGGCTCGTCGAGCACACGGTGCCGGTGCCCGGCCTTCGTGAGGCTGAGCTTGCCAAGTTACTGGAGAACACCTTCCGCCACGTCAACATCGCGTTGGTGAACGAACTCGCGATGTACTGCCACGCCCTCAGGCTCGACGTGTGGTCGGTAGTCGATGCGGCCGCCACGAAACCCTTCGGATTCATGAGGTTCGCGCCGGGGCCAGGAGTCGGCGGGCATTGCCTGCCGATCGATCCTTGTTACCTGTCCTGGCAGGCGCGACGGTCCTTGGGTCACGGCTTGGGCTTCGTCGACATGGCCAAGGACGTCAATGACCATATGCCCGACTACGTCGTGTCCCGTGTGGTCACACACCTCAACCAGGAGCGTAAGGCGGTCAAGGGCAGCCGGATCCTGCTCGTGGGGCTGGCCTACAAGCGGAACTCGCGTGACACCAGGCAGTCGCCGGCGATCGCGGTGGCCAAGCGACTCGACGATCTGGGGGCAGATCTCCGAGCGATCGACCCGCTCATCAATGTCGACGAGGTCCCCAGCTGCATCCAGATGGTGCCCTGCGAGTCGCGTCAGGTCACCGAGGTCGACCTGGTGATCGTGCTCGCCGACCACGATGTGATCGACTGGGAGCTTTTCGAGCAGCACGCCGAACGTGTCCTGGACACCCGCAACCGGCTCCGCTCGACGTCCGCCGCGCGGCTCTAGCCCGGCGTGTCCGTCTCTCCTGCCCGGTGTGTCGCGTTCTCCTGCCCTGCTAGCCCGCCCGCTGCCCGTCCCATACCTCCGGGTTGAGCAGCTGTGGCGGCTGCTCTCCGCGTACTACCTGCAGCACGATCTCCACCGCCAGGGCCGCGCTCGCTGTCCAGACACCATGGGTGTTCGCTGCGCTGTGCGGGGTGAGGACGACGTTGTCGAGCTCGGCCCAACGCGGGTCTGTCATCGGCTCGGTTGTCCAGGAGTCGATGCCGGCGCCGGCGATCTGTCCGGATTTCACCGCGGCGTACAGGGCTTCCTCGTCGACCAGGCTGCCACGTCCGGTGTTGATCAAGAAAGCGGTGGGCTTCATCAGCGCCAGCTTTGCTGCGTCGACGATCCGCTCGGTCTCGGGCATCGCCGGGAGATGCAGCGTGACGAAGTCGCTCTGGCCGAAGACCTCATCGATCCGCATCAGCTCGATACGGTGCTCCTCCACGAACTCCATGAGGGGGTACGGTTCATGGGCGATCACCCGCATGTCGAAGCCGAGCCCCCGCCGCGCGACTGCCCGGCCGATGCGGCCCAGCCCGACGATGCCCAGGGTTGCGTGCCACATGTCGACGCCCCGCTGCGGCTGCCACTCGCCACGTCGCATGGACCGATCGTGGCGGGAGATCCCGTGCGCCAGGTCGATCATCAACCCGATCGCGTGGTCGGCGACGCCCCTACAGCGTCGCGTCGACGATGAAGTCCCGGCCAAGACCCAGGAGCACACGGTCGGCGGTGAGGAGTCGCAGCCCCGATTGGCTCGCCTGCGCGACGAGGAGCCGGTCGAACGGGTTATGCCGGGTGAGTTCGGGGAACTCGCGAATGCTCTCAGCGTGCTCCGCCGTGATACTCAGCAGGACCAGCCCTTGCTCGGCGAGCCGGAACTCGAGCTTGTCCGGAACCGACAGCTTGCCGAGCATCGCCTTGATGGTCAGCTCCCATACGGTGACCGCCGAGACGTGAACCGTAGTCGCCGACACGATGATCTGCCGAGCAGTTGGCCCGAGTCGAGGGCTGTCGTCGAGCACCCACAGCGCCGCCTGGCTGTCAAGGAGCAGCAACGTCGTCGCCGTAGAATAGACGTTGGATGTCCGGGTCAACGTCGGCGAACGAGTCGTCTCCGTAGCTCAATTCGTCACGCAGACCTCCGAACACCACCGGCGTCCGCTGATGCGGAACGAGGTCCGCGACAGGCTGCCCTGCCTTGGAGATGATGACTCGCTCGCCATTTGCTACCCGCT
>JBGSWT010000031.1:0-2754 GCA_041751815.1 Pseudonocardiaceae bacterium | reverse complement strand
ACCGCATCGAGCCCGATCCGCATGCCGCCGTCGCCGGCGCTGGCCAGCTCGCTCGTCGCGCAGGACAACCCCGCGCCGCCGAGATCCTGGATACCGGCCACGAGGCCAGCCTTGAAGAGCTCCAAACAACACTCGATGAGTACCTTCTCGGTGAACGGATCCCCCACCTGCACGCTGGGTAGCTTCTTCCTTCCCGCCCCGTGATCGCCGGCATCGGCGCTGAAGCTCTCGCTGGCCAGCACCGAAACCCCGCCGATACCGTCCAGGCCGGTGCGCGCGCCGAACAAGACGATCTTGTTGCCAGCGCCGCTGGCATGCGCCAGGTGCAGGTCGGCGACCCGCATCGCGCCCACGCACAGCGCATTGACCAGGGGGTTACCCGCGTAGGAGGGGTCAAAGACAGTCTCGCCACCGATGTTGGGCAGGCCAAGGCTGTTGCCGTAACCGCCGATCCCGGCGACGACTCCGGGCAGTACCCGCTTGGTGTCGGCGGCATCGGCGGGGCCAAACCGCAGCGGGTCTGCTATCGCGATCGGTCGGGCGCCCATCGCCATGATGTCGCGCACGATCCCGCCGACCCCGGTCGCTGCACCCTGATAGGGCTCCACATAGGACGGGTGGTTGTGCGATTCGACCTTGAAGGTCACCGCCCAGCCGTCTCCGACCTCGACGACGCCGGCGTTCTCGCCGATGCCGGCGAGCATCCGTTGCCGCATCGCTGCGGTGGTCGTCTCGCCGAAGTAGCGCAGGTGCACCTTGGATGACTTGTAGGAGCAGTGCTCGCTCCACATCACCGAGTACATCGCCAGCTCGGCCTCCGTGGGCCGGCGCCCGAGGATCTCCCGGATCCGCGCATACTCGTCGTCGGCGAGCCCCAGCTCACGGTAAGGCTGCCGGAACTCGGGGGTCGCCGCAGCGCGCTGCACGGAGTCGATACCAGGATTGCCCACCCGCTGAGGGTATTCATCGCTGTTCGGAGCCGAATGGCGATGTCGGGCGTCCGGGTTAGCGGGCACAGGGTTAGCGGGCACAGCCGAGCACCGCGTCGACGGCCGAGCGGAACAGGTCAAGCCCGTCAGCGGAGGGCCCGGTGAGCGGGTCGATCGCGTGCTCGGGATGCGGCATCAGCCCGACTACCCGACCATCCGCCGAGGCGATCCCGGCGATGTCGTTCACCGCGCCGTTCGGCGTGGCGCCGAGGTAGCGGAACACCACGCGGCCGTCGCCTTCGAGCTCGGCCAACGTCGTCGCATCGGCCACATACCGGCCCTCGATGGACTTCAGCGGCACCCGGATCTCAGTTCCCGGCGAGTACCGGCCGGTCCAGGCCGTCGCGCTGCTCTCCACCCGTAGCAGCTGATCACGGCAGACGAAGTGTAGACCGACGTTGCGCACCAGCGCGCCGGGCAGCAGCCCCGCCTCGCACAGGATCTGGAAACCGTTGCAGATGCCCAGGACCGGTGTGCCGTGGCGGGCGGCACCCACCAGTGCTCGCAGCACCGGCTGGTGAGCGGCGATCGCACCGGCGCGCAGGTAGTCACCGTAGGAGAACCCACCGGGCACCACGACGGCGTCCACCCCGCGCAGGTCATCATCGGCATGCCACAGCGATACCGCCTCGGCCCCAGCGTGACGCACTGCGCGGGCGGCGTCGACGTCGTCGAGCGTGCCCGGGAAGGTGATCACGCCGATCCGGCAGGACGCCAAGCTCACAGTCGCCGCACCGTCCAGTCTTCGATCACGGGGTTGGCGAGCAACTCGCCTGCCATCCGATGCAGGTCGGCGTCGTCGATGGTGTCTGCTACGTCCAGCTCGAAGTGCTTACCCTGCCGGATCTCATGCACCCCTTCGAAGCCCAGCCGGGGCAGCGCGCGTGCGATCGCCTGACCCTGCGGGTCAAGGATCTCCGGTTTCAGGACCACGTCGACGACCACTCGTGCCACGCCACCGAGGCTACCGGCAGCCCGGAGATCTATGGCATCGCTTCGGCCGGGGAGGCCGAGCCGCTCTCAGCGTGGCAGGCTGACGGCTGACCCTTGCTAGGAGGTGACCACCCATGCAGATCGTGCACCTGGGGCAGTCCTGCGTGCTGGTCGAGATCGGGACGGCTCGGCTGCTGCTGGACCCTGGGGTCTACTCCGCCGGCTTCGAGGAACTCGACGGACTCGATGCGATTCTGGTGACCCATCAGCATCCCGATCACCTCGACCTCGACCGGCTGCCCGCCCTGCTGGCCGCAAACCCGGCAGCGCAGTTGCTCGTCGACGTCGGCTCGGCTGAGCCGCTCGCTGATGCGGGCATTGCGCACCAGGTGCTGCGGCCTGGCGAGCAGTTGGAGTTAGCCGGCGTGATGGTCGACGTGATCGGCGGAGACCACGGTGTGATCCATCCGGACATCCCGGTGATCCCCAACAATGGCTATTTCATCGACGGTGGGGCAGGCACGATCCTGCATCCCGGGGACTCTTTCACCGCGGTCAACCGCGACGTCGACGTGCTGCTGTTGCCCACCGCGGCACCGTGGCTGAAGATCTCCGAGGCGGTGGACTACCTCCGTGCAGTCGATCCTGGGCTTGCAGTGCCGATCCACCAGGCCATCCTGGCCAAACCCGACAAGCACTACGGCCTGTTCCGCGAGCTGGCTCCCGTGGGGACCGAGGTCCACGTCACACCGCACGGTGAGGTACTCAAGCTTTGACCGGTCCGGTATGCGCGGCAGCACACGACAATCGGGGGCGCCGACCCGTCTGGGTC
>JBGSWT010000030.1:0-3849 GCA_041751815.1 Pseudonocardiaceae bacterium | reverse complement strand
GAGGAGTACCCGGCCGGCTCGTCCGGACCCGAACCCCACACCGCTGCGCGGGGATCCACCACCGGGACGGCAGGGCCGTTTATCGAGAAGATCGGACAAGGGCAATGAAGTTGTCGCGACGCGAGCAGGAGATCCTCGCGCTGATCGAGGACGAACTCACCAAGAAGGACGCTGGCCTCGCGGCAGCATTGACCGAGGGGGCCGCCCGCAGCCTCGACCGATCGGCTGCCGTGCGGACCTGGCTTTGCCTCCTGGGGCTCCTCGGGCTCGGACTGCTCACTATGATCGTCCTGGGCGTGATAGTTCTCGACCTCGGGCCGGTGAGCCTGGGCATCCTCACGGTGGGCGTCGTCGCGCCCTGGGTCATCCTGGCGTCCATCAGCCTCGCCTGCCGCTGAGCGCTGAACAAGCGCGGGACGCGACCGGTGGCCTCACTCATTCGCAAGCTCCCACCGATGGGCCGGGTCAGTGTCGGTTCCCGCTGGCTTGTACCCTTCTGCGCTGGTGCGCCGGGAAGCCTGGTCGGCAGTCGGTACAGACCTGTTGCCAGGCCATCCGGGAGTCCGCTGGTGAATGACGACGGCGGTATCGTTTCTCCCGAGCGCTCCGATCTCGGGGCCACGGGCTCCCGGCATGCTCCCAGTCGCCGTCAGGTCAGCTGGGATCTGTTGCGCAGCGGTTTCGTGCTGCTGGTGGTTGCTTACCACGCTACCTATGTGGCTCAGGTCGTCCACCCCGAGTTGGCGCCGCGCCCGTTCAGTTTTCCCCACCAGGTCGGGGCGAGTCTGCTGCTGGTCGTCTCGGCGTATTTCGCGTCAGCGACGGTGGGTCGCTACCCCACCGGCCGGTACTGGTGGGGTCGGGTAGCGCGGCTGGTGCCGGCGTTCCTGGCCGCGGTTGTCCTGGCCTGGGCAGTTGTGCGCTATCTCGCCCCGACCGAGTGGTACACCCCCGGCAAACGCGATCTTGTGGGGAACCTGCTGTTGCTGGGGCACTGGAAACCGCAGGAGTTCCCGTTCCTCGATGGTTCTTACTGGACGCTGCCGCTACAGCTGATGGGCTTCACTGCGGCCGCGCTGTTGTGGCGATCGCGCTGGGGTCATGGCTGGGGGTTGCGGGTGGTCCTGTGGGCCACTGTGCTGCTGCCGTTGGCGCTCTGGCCGGTACGTGCGGCAGGACCGCCGGAGGCCTATCGACTGGTCGTCGACGGGTTCGGCTTTCACCGCGTGCACCTGTTCGTCGCCGGTGTCGCGATCTGGCTGTGGGCGAACGGGCGGCTGACACGGACGCATTTCCTGGCATTGATTGCCACGTGCCTGCTCGGGCATGTCGTGCACAGCCTCGTGCTCGGGCCGAACGGGTGGTCCGAGGACTGGGATGCGACGATCGGCGTGTTGTGCGGTGTCGCTGTGATCTGCCTCGCCGCCCGTGGCCCGGACTGGGACCGGTGGATACCCGGCTCGCTGCGAACGGCTCTGCGATGGTTGGCCGGCATCTCCTATGGCCTCTACCTGGTTCACCAGACTATCGGCTACGTGCTCATGCGGCGTCTGCACGACCTCGGCGCCAGCCCACTCGAACAATGCGCCGCCATGCTCGCCGCTGGGCTGCTGCTGGGCTGGCTTCTCACGGTTTTGATCGAACAGCCCGCCCACCGCGCCCTGATGAGCTTCTATGACCACCGACTTCGATGCTTCTGGGCCGGATCAGGAGGTCATTATTAGGACAGCCCGGCACGGCTCGTGGATATCAGCATCGGCCGGAACAGTGGTGATGGTGGAGCCCACGGTCGTGCTCGTCCAGCCGAGGGCCGTGGGGTACCGGTACGGTGTGTCCCGGTCTGCCGGGAAGACTGGTCGGCGGAGTAGCTGTCGCCTAGCTGACGGGAGCAGTCGTTGCGTGCCGCCGATCTCGTGTTGCCCTACCCGACCGTCCGGTCGGACACTCCGGTGATTGAGGCAGCCCGGTTGCTGGCTGGGCAGAACCTGCCTGGGCTGATCGTCGTCGATGATCGCGGACAACCGTTCACGATCTTGCCGGGCACGGAGGTGCTGCGCTTGGCGGTGCCCGGTTACTGCCAGGACGATCCGACCTTGGCCCGGGTGGTCGACGAGGCTGCGGCGGATGTGTTCCTGCGAGAGCTTCATGAGCGCACGGTTGCCGAGTCGCTGCCCAGGGAGCGGCGGGAGTTGCCGGTGGTGGAGCCAGACGCGACGGTGCTGGAGATGGCCGCGCTGATGGCCCGCACTCGCACGCCATTGGTGGCCGTCGTCGAGCCGGACGGTGCACTGCGAGGAGCCATCACGCTTGACGCGCTGCTGGACCGGGTCCTGGCGCAGTGACCACGGTCGCCTGGCTGGCGGTGGCCGTAATCGCCGCCGCCTACGTGCTGATCGCCACCGAGTGGATTCACCGGGTGGCCGCCGCGCTGGGTGGCGCGGTGCTGATGTTGCTGATCGGCGCTACCGACGCTGAGCGCGCCTTCTTCTCCGAAGAGTCCGGCATCGACTGGAACGTCATCTTTCTGCTGCTCGGAATGATGCTCATCGTCGCCGTGCTACAGCGCACCGGGGCGTTCGAGTTCGTCGCGATCTGGGCCACCAAACGGGCCCGCGGCCGCCCGTTTCGGGTGATGGTGATCCTGGTCCTGGTCACTGCGGTCGCGTCGGCTTTGCTGGACAATGTCACCACCGTGCTGTTGATCGCGCCGGTGACCCTGCTGGTCTGTGAGCGGCTTGCCGTACCGGCGGCGCCGTTCCTGATCGCCGAGGCGCTCGCGTCGAATATCGGTGGCACCGCCACCCTGGTCGGCGATCCGCCGAACATCATCATCGCCAGCCGCTCCGGGCTGTCCTACAACGATTTTCTCGTCCACCTGGCCCCGCTGGTCGTGCTGTTGATGGTGGTGTTCATCGGGCTGTGCCGGTGGCTGTTCCGGCGCGCGTTCATCTCCGACCCGCAGCGCGCTGAGGCGGTGATGGCCCTGCGGGAGCGCGACGCGATCCGCGATCGCCGCCTGCTCATCATCAGCCTGGTTGTGCTCGCCGCGGTCACCGCCGCGTTCGTGCTGCACACCGTGCTGGACCTGGAGCCCTCGGTAGTGGCACTGGTCGGCGGGCTCGTGCTGCTGGCCGCGTCCCGGCTCAACGCCGAACAGGTCGCCAAGGACGTCGAGTGGCCCACCCTGGTGTTCTTCGCCGGCCTGTTCATCATGGTCGGCTCGCTGGTCAACACCGGCGTGATCGACCAGCTGGCGACCGCGGCGGTCGATGCCACCGAAGGCCGGTTGCTGCTGACCTCTCAGGTGCTGCTAGTGGCCTCCGCCGTGCTGTCCGCGATCGTGGACAACATCCCCTACGTGGCCACCATGAGCCCGATAGTCGCCGATCTCGTCCAAGCCAACGGCGGCATCGGCTCCGCCCAGGTGCTGTGGTGGTCGCTGGCCCTGGGTGCCGACCTCGGCGGCAACGCCACCGCGATCGGCGCCTCGGCCAACGTCGAGGTGCTCGGTATCGCCGCACGATCCGGGCAGCGGATCTCCTTCTGGCAGTTCACCAAGTACGGACTGGTTGTCACCGTAGTCACCATCGCCATCGCAGCGCCCTACATCTGGCTGCGCTACTTCGTCCTCGCCGGCTAGCCCCGGGCCGAGAGCAACAACTCGCTGCCGGTCTGCCCAGCGACTGCCCTGGACGTCGTCACGGCGACTGGATGCCGTGGCGCCGTCCGGGTCGCCAGCCGCGGGTACCGAGCAGGACGAGCAGCGCCGGCACGAGGAGCTGCCGGACGAGGAAGGCGTCCAGCAGCAGCCCGATCGCCATCGCGATCGCGATCGCGTGGAATGTGGTC
>JBGSWT010000029.1:0-12287 GCA_041751815.1 Pseudonocardiaceae bacterium | reverse complement strand
CGGCCACCCCGAACTCGACCCGCTGCCCAGCCTTGAGGTCGGTCACCCCAGTGGGTAGCGCAGCGGCGCGCACGTAGACGTCGGCGCCGCCGTCCTGGGTGACGAACCCGAAGCCCTTGCCCGCGTCGTACCACTTGACCTTGCCGGTCGGCACTGACCTCACCGTTCCCTCGTGGAATACCGCCTGCCGGGAGTGTGCGACCAGCAAGCCGAACGCGCCCCGAGCGCACCCGGGACGCGTAGCTGCCACCTTACGACCTCCGGCCACATTTCGGGCGTTCTTTCCGGCCACATGGATGCTTGTCGCTGTCGTTGGCCGCCCCGGACAGGCGACATGGCTGACTTATGGTTCTGTGCTCACGCGGCTTGGCGCGCCTCCAACGCCGCGCGGACGGTAAACACCAGACGACGAGGCTCGCGAAGGTGCTGCGCGGTGACGAAGACGACTTCCCAGCCCGCGGCGTGCAGGCGATTCAACCGATCGCGGTCCGGCCCGACCTGCAGCGGGGCACCGTGCCACACCCCGTCGTACTCGATGGCGAGCCGGCGGTTGGGGAAGGCGAGATCCGCCCTGCCCACAAAGCCGCCGCGATGATAGATGTGGTACTGCACCTCGGGGCACAACCCGTCCAGCACAAGGTGCACCCGCATCTGCGACTCGGGACGCGATTCGGCTCGCGGGTCGGCCAGTTCAAGCGCACGGCGGGCCTGGACTATCCCCCGGTCACGCCGCCCGGTCAGGTAAAGCTGCAGCTCCCGTTGGCCAACCAGCGCCGCCCGCAGCGAGGCGTCCAGATCGGCCACTGCATCAGGCAGGGATCGGTCGAGTAGTAGGTCGAAGGCCATCCGCCGACGGGTCCCCAGCCGGATTCCGGACCACGTTTCGGTCTCATCATCCCGAACTTCGCACCGCCGCACATCCAGACCGGCTCGGCGGAACACCCGGGTACGGAGGCCGACGACGGCTTCGACGGGGTCCTCGGTCCGTGCCAACGGCAACCCTCGCAGTGTGGCGGCCGACCTGCCAGTGATCACTGCGTCGGTGGGCAAGATGAGTGCTGCGCCCGTGCACCGCACCTCGTGGGTCAAAGGCAGCGCCGCAGGCACGTAGACATCGCGGAAGATGCGCCGAAATCGTGGTCCTCGCAACTGGCCCGGGGTCAGCACCCCCGTCTGCACGGCCTCCGAGCCGCGAAACGGCCCATCCAGGTCGTCGAACCCCCACCGTGTCCCCATGCCGGGCAACATCTCGCGGGGACGGCCAGCTGTCCAATCGCTATCCACAGACCTCAGCAGTTGTCCACAGGCAACGCATCAGCGCGTCGCACCTTCCGAGCGCGACATGGATGCTTGTCGCTCTCCAGGTGCCTCCCGGACAGCGACAAGCATCCATGTCGCAGTGCTGAGCGCTCTGCGCAGCGATAAGCAGGGGCGGGTCAGGGGTGCTTGGTGGGGGTGGGGTCGGGCAGGCCTAGTAGCTGCACCGAACGTTCGCGCATCTCCACCTTGCGGACCTTGCCGGTGACGGTCATCGGAAACGCGTCCACCACGTGCACATACCGAGGGATCTTGTAGTGCGCGAGCTTGCCGGCGGCGTAGTCCCGCAGCGCGTCGGCGGTGAGTTCGGGCACGCCCGGTCGCAGCCGCACCCAGGCGCACAGCTCCTCGCCGTAGCGCGCGTCGGGCACGCCGATCACCTGCGCGTCAAGGATGTCCGGGTGGGTGTAGAGGAACTCTTCGATCTCTCTCGGATAGACGTTCTCGCCGCCACGGATGACCATGTCCTTGATCCGGCCGGTGATGGTGAGGTAACCCTCGGAGTCCATCACGGCGATGTCCCCAGTGTGCATCCAGCGGGCCCGGTCGATCACCTCGGCGGTCTTGTCGGGCTCCTCCCAGTAGCCGAGCATGACCGAGTACCCGCGGGTGCACAGTTCGCCCGGAGTACCGCGCGGCGCTGTGAGACCGGTGTCCGGATCAACGATCTTCACCTCGAGGTGTGGGTGCACCCGACCGACCGTGGACACCCGCCGGTCCAGCGAGTCGTCCGCCCGGGTCTGGGTGGACACCGGGGAGGTCTCGGTCATGCCGTAGCAAATGGTCACGTCGGTCATGCCCATCCGCTCGACGACCTGTCTCATCACCTGCACCGGGCACGGCGAGCCCGCCATGATCCCCGTCCGCAGCGACGAGAGGTCGTGCGACTCGAAGCCGGTGTCGGCCAGCATGGCGATGAACATGGTGGGCACCCCATACAGCGACGTGCACCGCTGCTGCGCGACGGCCGACAAGGTCGCCGCCGGGTCGAATGACGGCGCTGGATACACCAGGCACGCGCCGTGCGTGGTGGCAGCCAGATTGCCCATGACCATTCCAAAACAGTGATCGAGAGCGGCACCGGTACGCAGATCCGGTCCGCCTCGGTGTAGCCGCACAGCTCCCCCACGAAGTAGCCGTTGTTGAGGATGTTGTGATGCGACAACGTGGCACCCTTGGGGAAGCCGGTGGTGCCCGAGGTGTACTGGATGTTGATCGGGTCGTCCGGAGACAGGGTCGACTGTATGTCGGCAAGTAGCCACGCATCACCGTCGCGCACCGCCAGCGCATCCCACTGCCCGGACCCGATCAGCACCACCTGTTGCAGCGCAGCACAACGCGGTCGCATCTCAGAGATCATCGCCGCATAGTCGGAGTTCTTGAACGACTTCGCTGCGACCAGCATCCGGATTCCCGCATGATTGACCACGTACTCCAGTTCGCTGGTCTGGTATGCGGGGTTGATAGTGACCAGGATCGCGCCGATCTTCGCGGTCGAGTACTGAACGAGCAGCCACTCCGCGCAGTTCGGCGCCCAGATACCAACCCGGTCACCCTTGCCAATCCCGGCGGCCAGCAGACCGCGCGCCATCGCGTCGACCTCGACGCGCAACTGCGAGTAGGTCCAACGGCGACCGCTGGCGCAATCCACTAATGCTTCCCGGTCGCCGTGCCGGACAACCGTGCGATCGAGGTTGTCGCCGATGGTGTCGCCCAGTAGCGGAGCATCCGAGACACCCGATACATACGACGGCAGCGCAGGTGCAGCGGTCACGACAGGCTCCCTCCGGGCATCACTGGCGTTCTCGCGCTCAGTCGTCGTCCTCCGGCGGATCCTCCACGATCACCGGTGCGATGTACCAGTCCCGTTCGGTCAGCGAACCGGCGCAACGGGGGCACCTGCCGCGCTGCCGGGCGGCGGCGCGAACCGCCAACCACTCCTCGTTGAGTCTGCGACGCTCCTCAGCTTGCCGACGAAGCTTGGGCTGCAAGGCCTGAATGGTCCACGTCGTTCCGAGCAGCAGCCCAAGGCAGACCAGCAGGACCGCGACCAACACCTGCAGGGTCACCGCACACTGCGGGGTGGGCCGCCACGACGTCGCGCTCCCCGGCCGCGGCCCGCCAGCCGGGCTCCGGGGAAGCGTGTCGTGCTCCGGTGAGATATCGACATGATCGCCTGCCCCTTCCTCGGTGACACGGGATGCGACTGCGAAGCTCGAGCCCTCGGGCTCAAGTTGTCAGAGTAGTCTGACATCAGACGTCTGTCGACTTATCTGTAGGGTCAGACGCCAGACCCGTGTAAGGTCTGGTCGGACAACTGTCTGTGCAACGTCCGCACCGACTGCCGTCCGGTTCAACGCAGAACGGGTAGAGACGTGTCCGGCCACCCGACGTGTGTGCGTCGCCGCCGCATGAGCACTGGGCCGTATGAGAACTGGGCTACGACCATGACAGGAGTGGCGATGAGCAGTGGACGTGACGGCAGCGGAAAGACACCGCGCGTCGCGCAGTGGGAGCTGCGGTTGGACGCTCGTTTACCACTACCGGAAGTGATCGAGGAGAAGCTGCGCGAGCTCATTGAGAGTGGTGTGCTTCCTCCCGGGGAACGTCTGCCGAACGAGCCAGAACTCGCCCGGCGGATGGGGGTGGCGCGTAGTTCGGTACGAACCGCGTTGCAGCGCCTCGAAGTCCGCCGTGTGGTGGAAGTGCGCCGGGGCCGGGGATGGTTTGTCCGGCGAAAGCCGGCGGACTACCTACCGGGTGACTTCATGGAGTGGCTCTCTGAGCGACGCTTCCGGATCGGCGAACGGCTTGAGGTCCGGATGGCCCTGGAAGGTATGGCCGCGAGCCTTGCTGCGGCGCGCGCCACCGAAGGCGAGATCGATGACATCGCAAAGCTCAGCAAGGACCACCTTGGAGCCTTCGCCGACGTGGACGAACTGGTCAGGACTGACGAAGCCTTCCACGACGCCATCTTCCGCGCGAGTCACAACGAGCTGCTGCTCGCGACGTATCGCATGCTGGTTCCAGAGCTCACGGAGTGGCGCCGACGAAGTTTTACCAGCCGTGGAGTACCGGCGCGCTCCGGGACCGAGCACGACAATGTTGTCAACTTCCTCAAGCGGAATGATCCGGCTGGCGCCCGCGCCGCGATGCTGACTCATCTGCTGAACGCCTACCACGAAATTCAGTCGGCCGACGACGATGGAGCAGGGCCGGCACATCATCTGACCACCTTCGTGGGTGTTGAGGACGAACCGGAGTGGCACCACCGCTGATCCCCCGACCGCCGATCGGCTGGCGCGCCCCGCGCTGTGACGTCAGGATGTTATGACCGACGGCGGCACAGGCGGGGGTTTGAGTGACGGTATCCGTGGCCCTTTCGGTGTTCGCGGCCGCATTGCTCGCGGTTGCCTTCAGCGCGGCACTGCTGGTCGTCGCCTACCGGCGGGTGCTACGCCGTCGCTTGACTGAGGAACTCGTCCGTCTCTCGGGGCCGTCGATAGTGGAAGCGTTGTTGCCGCAGCAGGTGATGACAACTTTCCTGTCGAAAATCTACGGCGACACCGAGGCCACCCGCGATGTCGTCGCCGGCGTCCTGGGCGGTGCGGGCGTCGAACCACACGGCGGTGATCTCACCATCAGCACCCACACCACTGTGGACTATGAGCTCCGCGCGATCGACTATCAAACCTACGAGCTCATGTCCACGGTGACCTATAGTTTCAAAAAGAATGTCGTGGACCACAGGTTCGCCATCTTCGCCATGTGCGACCCGCTGCTTCGTGACTCCATCACACTCGCCTGCCGGCTGCCCCTCTTCGAGTCGTGGTTCGTGCCCGACCGGATGCTGTTCGAGCAGTCGGTGGACGCGATGCTCCCTTCGGTAAACATCGGGATCCGTTACACCGATCTCGAAGGGAATCATCATGACGTGGCGCCGGGGAAGGTCCAATTAACCGAAGTGCGCTACCGCGACTGGCCCGGGTTCTTGGCTTTCTTCCGCGAACCGGTGGGGACGATGCCCCGCCAGAACCCCGCGCAATATATGGGCACGCTACGAATTTTCGAGTGCGACCTCGGCGAACTCGCGGACGTCGATCATGCCGTCGGATCAGTGGAGAACCTGTCTCTGCGCTCAACGAGCCTCGGGCGGGTGAATGACGGCTACTGCTTCTGGCAGGCACCGTACCCGTGCTACGTCGATCGCATTAATTTCGACGCGAAAGCACTGGCAATCAATGGTACCTCTTGGCTCTTCCAAGTCGTGCCGTTTACCTTCCGATCGGCAATCGCGACGGGCGCATGGACCCCGGCAGAGGAGCTGAAGGATCTCAACGTACGCTCCTGGCTGCTCCCCGGCCACGGCGTCGCCCTACTCTGGAAGCCGTCGAATGACTACACCAGCGGGACCAGTAGTTTGTGACATCCCGGCACTGCACGCCGCGATCGCGCCATCAAGCGTTCTACAGCAAGAGCGTCGAGCTCTGTACCAACTCGCTGCTGAGCTGCTCGACGTCGACTGCGCACAGGCTCTGGACCCCGATGTTATCGACAGTCCGCTGGCCCGTAACTGCATCGGCGACGCGCTGGCTGGCCGTAGGAGCTTCGCGTGCTCAACGCTTGTCGGCATCAGCGCTGCTACCGCCGCGGGCAGCGGTGCACAAGGCCTCCGAGTGGCGTCTCGACCCGAGGCGAACGCCCTACTGGCCGAGGCATTGAACATAGTCGGGACAGAGTTGGATCGTCAGCAGGCGGCGTCCTTTCCGCCGGAACTGCTCACCGAGGCCGACGGCGAGCGCTTCACCTCGGCGCTCGCTGTGCTGAACGGTGGTGTTGCTCTTGCTCGGTCGGTGAACCCAGAGCTGACCGAGGATCTGCTTGCACATGTCGCACTGGTCGGGGTCATCGACCCGCAGCGCGCTGGAAGACTGGCCTCCGCGTCTCCCCGCACTTTCCCTGGATTAGTTCTGCTAAAGAGTCCGCAATCGACCATTGAGGCTGCCGAAGCGCTCGTGCATGAGGGCGCTCATCAGAAACTATTCGATCTGGCCATCACCCACGACCTGCTGAATTCCGACTCTGATCTGTGCCCACCATTTCATCCACCGTGGGCGCCGGAGGAACGCCTCTGGCCACTCGAGCAGACCCTCGCCGCCTGCCACGCATATTCCTGTCTCGCTCGGTTCGCTCACGAAGCGGGTGTCACAGCGGGAGGCAGCCTGTTCGGGGACGACTCCTTGCTTCCGGTGGCGAATGAGCGGAGCGCGATCCTCGGTCAGTGGCTGCTGGGCAAGGGAAATTACTTGGGAGACGACGCCCATATGCTGCTGGACGGCCTTATCGGCCGACGCCCGCACACTAGGCGCACTACTGCAAGCTGTCCTAGTGCAGCGGCTGCGGACTATGTCGTCGACAGCCGGCTGGAGTTCCGCCGCTGTGGCTCGCTCGACCGGGTGCTCGTGGGCCGCCCATCGAGCCCTCCACAGCTTTACTGGATCAGCAACGACGCCGCGGTGCTGCTTGAGCTCCTCGGACAGAAATCCCTTGACAAGGTTACCCGCGCCTTCGCCCGGGGATGGCATGTACAGCACGTCGATGCGAGTGACCGGCTGACTGCGATGCTCTCAGACCTCTACGTATCAGGGCTCGTAAAGATCAGAGGCACTGTGGGTGGAGAACCGTGACACAGCGTTGCTAACATCAGATCTTCATCGACGAAAGGACAAGCTCTGATGGCCGGGCAAGGCACCGTTGAGGACAGCGCACCGACGAAGCACTCTGTGCGTGTTGACTGGTTCCGGCGTGACCCCGGCGGCAGCACGATCTTCGTCATGCCAGGAGGCGACGGCGCAGTCTCTCAACGAGCTCCCGAGCGCGACGGCGAGGCCAACGCCCAGGGCTGACACGGCGAACGTGTTGGCTCATGTGACGGCCTCAGTGCCATAGAGCATCTCCACGGCCAGTCCGACCGACCAGATGGTTGGCGAGCCGAAGCAGCCGGTGAGGTGCGGATTGCCCCAAGTCGCAGCAGGCTCGTCCCTGCGTTGATGTGACTCTCGCTGCGCCACGAGATCTGCACCTGCGGATTTAATCCCGGGATTATTCCGCTTTTGCGGCACACAGCCGACTGATAATAAAGAAAAGCGCATATCCGCTACGAACGCATTCGGACACCGTATCCGACCGAGCACACGCGGCTGGCTGAGTGAACCGCAGGTAGTCTGGAACAGGTGCCTTCCGTATGGCTAGGTACCCCGGTCGTCCGCTACGAGTTGACCGGCCTATGGCGAAACCCATGTGAGGCGACCGGTCGCGGGAGGGCGCCCGGACATCGTCGCGCCGAGCCACTCAATGAGCACGATCGGAGGTTGACCGTGGTAACCGTGCGATACTTCGCGGCGGCACGTGCCGCTGCGGGCCTGCCCAGCGAGGACATCGATATCCGCGACGGCGCCACAGTGGCGGATGCTCTGGAAGCGATTGCCAGCCGGCACGGGGATACGCTGCGCAAGGTATTGGCAGCCTGCAGCTTCTTAGTTGATTCGGTTGCAGTGCGGGACCGCGCTACGCCACTACGGCCCGGCGCCGAGCTGGACGTCCTGCCGCCGTTTGCCGGCGGCTGATCCGGCAGCGGCATTCAGCCTCACGGGCAATTGACCCATTCCTCCGAGCCGTCGGTGAACTCCTGTCGCTTCCAGATGGGCAGCTGCAGTTTGACCTCGTCGACCAGCGCCGCGCAGGCCGCGAAAGCCTCTGCACGGTGAGCCGCTGATACCGCACAGGCCAGCGCGGACTCGCCGATCGACAGCGGTCCGATCCGGTGGCTGACGGCCAGCGCCTGTACCTCCGGATGGGTCGCCGCGATCTGGGCCGCCACCCGGGCGATCACATCTGACGCCCCGGGATGACTGGAGTACTCCAATGCGCGGACCTTCCGGCCGCCGTCATGGTCGCGGACAACGCCGGAGAAGCTCACCACTGCGCCGGCGTCCGGGCGAGCGACCAGGCGGGCGTGCTCCTCGACGTCGAGCGAATCCTCGCTGACCACTGCCCGCAGGACCGCACCCGAGGCTGCGGGCATCGACTCCTCATGGCTGGGAGCATGGCCGTGGCCATGGCTGGCAACGGACGGTTCACCAGTTCCGCTACCGACGTGGTCGGCGCCGTGTAGTTGCTCGACGGCGTGATCAAGAACCCCATCGAGGACCCCCAGGCCGTCCCGGACTCCGCCGGTGGAGCCGGGCAGGTTGACCACCAAGGTGCGCCCGGCCACGCCAGCCAGCCCGCGGGACAGTACCGCGGTGGGCACCTGGGGCAATCCAGCCGAGCGGATCGCGTCGGCCAATCCGGGCAGGCTCCGGTCCAGCAGCGGTGCAGTGGCCTCCGGGGTGCGGTCAGTGGGACTGATCCCGGTGCCGCCGGTGGTCAGCACAACGTCAACCGCGTCGGCCACCGCCACCGCCACCGCGTCGCGTACCGGCGATCCGTCTGGTACCACCACCGGGTCCGGGGTCTGGTAGCCACGCTCGGACAGCCAGTCGACGATGGCTGGACCGGTGCGGTCGGGATACACCCCAGCGGCCGCACGGTTGGAAGCCACCACGACCACGGCGCGACGGATCGTTGTTGTCATCGGTTCTCCTGACGCGTCCACAGCCCGGTCTTGCCACCTTCCTTGCGCTCCACCCGCACCGCGTCTAGCACCGCGGCGGGGTCGACTGCCTTGACCATGTCGTGCAATGCCAGCCCTGCCACGGCGACCGCGGTGAGCGCCTCCATCTCCACACCCGTGCGGTCGGTAGTCCGGACCGTGGCGGTGATCCGCACCTCGGAGCCCGAGGTATTCAGATCCACGGTGACTCCAGACAGCGCGATGGGATGGCACAGGGGGATGAGGTCAGGCGTCCGTTTGGCGCCCATGATGCCCGCAATGCGTGCAGTGGCCAGCGCATCACCCTTGGGCAGCTGCTCAGCGCGCAACAACCGCACCACCTCCTCGGTGGTGCGAAAGACGCCCGAGGCCACCGCCTCCCGTGCGGAAGGTTGCTTATCCGAAACGTCGACCATCCGGGCCGCACCACGATCATCGACGTGGGTCAATCGTCGTTGGGAGCTCACCAGTCGATCCTACGGCCGGGTTGCATCAGATCATCGTGCGCCGGACGGCTCCGGTGGCTTGGAAGTACGACGACAGGGGGCCAGCACGCGATGCGTGCCAGCCCCCTGTCGGGAATGCTTCGATCAGATCAGTGCGTGACGGGCAGATCTGCCTCCACCGGCTTCGGCTTCGGCGCCTCGTCCGGCTTCTCATCCTTCTTGCGGTCTTCCCGGCAGCTGGCAGACGACACGATGATCTCTAGCAGCGCGTCATCGTCACCATCGGCCTTGGGCACCAGGTTCGGGTTGAGCGACTGGAGCTTCTTGGCCAGGTCTCCAATGGTCGCAGGACCCGCCTCCGCCGGATTGGCCGGAGCACCAGGCTCCGCCGGGTTGGCCGGGTTGGCCGGAGCACCCGGCTCCGACTTCACCTCTTGCATCGTCGCCGGAACCTTCAAGTTCTGGGGCGCAACCTTCTTGAGAAGATCGAGGTCCTTCTGCTGAAGCACAGCCCCGAGGTTATCACCGGGCAGCAGCTTGACCACGAGAGCATCGACGGTGAGCTTGTCGCCATCCCGGTCCTGCCGGTTGAACTCGATCGAGAGGATCGGCGAGAGGTCCAGCTCCTGACCCTCGAACGGATCCCCCGGCAGCGAGGTGCCATTGTCGCTGACCCCGCCGATGATCGAGGAATCCCCTTCACCGTTCTCACACTTTGCCTCGATGAGCTCGGCCTCAATCCCGAGGATGTTCACGTCGACAGCCGTCGCCTTGGACCGGAAGTCCTGGGCCTTGACCTTGAGCAGCGCGACGCTAAGCAGCTCGGAGTCATCCCCTGGCACCTCCAGGAGAGCCTCACTGTCGTCCGGTGGAGCGTCGACAAATGGCGTCGGATCAATGATGTCTACGATTTCGATGCCATACGCCGATGACTTGGTGTCTTCTTCAGCGTTACCGGACACGGTCCCCAGCAGCAGGGCCACCACGGCGGTGGCAGCACCGACGCTGGCAGCACTGGCGCCGGCGAGCTTCCTACTGTTCACGTGTGCTGTCCTCTCGTTTGTTCAGTTCTCGTCGATGAGCACGAGCGTTCCCAGCGGAACCTCGGTCAACATGTTCAGCGCGTCTGCCGGCACCCGGATACACCCATCGCTAGATTGGGTACCGAAGACGTCGGCCGTGGGCCAAGTATGGATCGCGACGGTTCCCGGGCCGCCACCAAAACTGTCCAGCGTCGGGCTGTGGGTGCCCAACGGCAGTATCACCGGGGAGTAGCTCTGTTTGGGGTCGGTGAACGACCCGAGCAGGAAGGTCCGCCCCACCGGAGTGGGAGCCGCCTTCTTGCCGATTCCCACCGGCCACTGACCCAGCCGACGTTCCCCCCAGAACAGCTCCATATTGAGGGAACGAAGGTGTACCCGGATGAGATACGGGCTTACCGCACGATCGAGTGCATCGTCGGTTACCCAGCCGACCGAGTCGTTGGGTCGGGAGGGCAGTAGCACCTGCACCCAGCCGGGTTGCTGGGCAATCACCGGCAACCAGGTGTCACCGAGCTGCTGGGGAGTCATCCTGGCGATCGGCGCACCGCCAGGGGCGGCGTAGACCACAACTTCCCGCCGTGGGTGCACCACGGTGCCGTCGGTGGGAACCGAGGGCCCGGTGTCCAGCGGTGCCCCATCGACAACGGTGTAGGTGGTGCTCAGCGGCAGAGCTGTGAGATCTGACGGGACAGCCGCCGGCGGGATCGTGGCGGTCGCGGTCACCGGGGGCCGCGGCGCGGCCTTGGCGACCTCGCCACTCCCGCCACCCCCGAAGGGGACCAGGAATGCCACCGCCACGATCACCAGCACCATCACGACGGCTCCGGCAAGCGCGCAGGCAATCAGGTAAGGACGATCGCGCAGGCGGGGAGATCCGGGACGCTGAGCCATGGCCTCTTCTGGTGTCGGATGAGCGGACCTTGCTGACTCGCCCTCCCCGATCGGGCGACCCACGCTGACCCAACGACGCTCCGGCCGCGCGGTGACGGGACCCTAACGGATCCGAACCGGCGCCTCTGAGGAGCCCTCTGGGTGCCCCTGGATGACCGCTAAGGGCTGTCGCTCCGGTTGATCTCGGTGTGCGGATGCTCGTAAGGGAGCTGGTCGGCCGGCAGCGGGAAGGACACCTCGCCAAAGGGGGACAGCGCGCCCTGGATCGGGGCAGCGAGTTCGCTGACCGGGTGGTCCTCCTCCGACCAACTCGGCCAGGTCGGGTCGATTCGGTCGGTACGCTTGGCCACGGCTCCTCCTCGCTCGGTGGGCTCCATTGTGCCCGATGCGTCCCGCGTCCACTGTGACCTACGTCCAATGTGACCCGCGCTAGCCGGGACTTGAGTGCCCTTGGCTGCCCGAACTCAACACCAGAGCTGTGCGGTCGACATGGAACAGCGCTGCTGTTGAGTTGGGGAACCCCAGAGTGAGGGTCGAGCTTGAAGATCCGCGGGACATGCCGTAGTGCGCCAGATGACGCGCCCTGCACGCTCGATACCGTGGGTGGGATGCCCAGCACTGCACTGGCCGACTGGCTACGCTCCCGGGACGACGCCACGCTGGCCGCGTTACTACGGGCCCGCCCGGACCTCGCCGTGCCAGCTCCGCCTGACTCGACGGTGCTGGCCACCCGAGCCGGGATCCAGGCATCGGTCGCCCGGGCGTGCGAAGACTTGGATCGATTCACGCTGGCCGCGTTGTCGGCGCTGGTGGTGGCCGGCGCCGACACTGAACCCGTGAGCCGCCAGGACATCGTGGGCCTGCTCGGCCGGGACGTCACCGCCGGCCGGACCCAGCAGGCCTTGGAAGCGCTGCGCTGCCGCGCGCTGGTCTGGG